>CALNBV010000257.1 GCA_937874515.1 uncultured Paenibacillaceae bacterium
TCCTCTAAATCACGTAATTGTTTTTGCAGTGAGCTTAACTCAGCTTCAGGAGAAGAAAACGTTTGTGCAGATTTCATTTCAGGCTGCTGACCATATTTCTTGATCCAGCCATGTAAAGTATTAATATTTACTCCAGTTTCTCGAGCCACCTGCGCCACTGGCTTATGGTTCTCTAAAATATACTTTACCGTTTCTTTTTTAAAGGTTTCATCGTACCGCTTTCCATTACCTTTTGACATCAAGACACACCTCATCATTGTTATATATTTTTATTATAACAATCTGTGTCTACTTTTTAGTCTAGCATCAATTTTACAGGTTTATCATAGATAAACTTTTAAAGGAATAATTAAATTTGTTTAGTAAATTTTTCTAGTGAAATTAGAGGGTGTTTTGTGGATAGCATATCTTATCGGTGAGGGAGCCCTGGTATTGAAATCATATATCGGGGAAATCAACGAGAAAGAAGAAAAATATCCATTACGTTTTGTTTCTCAAAAAGAAAGCATTTGGATGATTGCAAGAGCGTACTTTAAACTTCTTATGATTTACCTTGCTCAAAAGGGGATTAAAATCGACGAAGCTGCGGCCTCTAAAGAATAAAGGTGTGATTTAGATGAATCATTTTCAAGCCGGAAAGGTAGTATCTTTTCGACTTCCTAGCGATACACCTAAGAATATTCTTGAATACCTAAACGCAGAAAAAGAGAAGAACGGACGAGGATTCGGTACGGAATTGGCACATCTATTAATGGAAGGCATTGAAAGCCGTACTAAAAAAATAGGAAATGAAGTACTAATTCCATTACCTGATAATTTATCTGAGAGCCAAAAGAATTGGTTAAGAGAAGAAACGACAAAACAAATACTAGTCCAATGGCTTTTTCAAATCATGTCTGGATCCATTCAGCCATTTTCTATGGATACCGTCCAGCAAGAAGAAAAGAAAGAAGATTTTCAAACAAGTGCATACCATCAAAGGCTTGCTAGTGCAAACTTTTTTGATGATGAGGATTAAGAATGAAGCCAAGGGAAGTTAATTTCTCTTGGTTTTTTTATATATATTATTTATAAGTAAAACAGAAATTAATAATGTATAACTGTATCCTGAATTATTCACAGGTTTTGAAAAAAGTCGGCTTAATGAGTGATATATCAAGCATTTAAAGACTTGAACTTTTCATTAAATAAATGAAAAAAGAATCCATTTCTGATAAGGTTAAAACAACGACGAAATAACCACAGAAAGGATTCTTATAATGGCTACTTTATCGCAATTTACTCTTGATTTCAATCGAAAAATTAATTAAATTATCAAATGATGGAGGAGCTCTTTCCTCTGACACTGGTGAATTTCTTTTTAGAGAATTCGATGAAAAGATTGGCTTTTCAAAAACATTAGAAAAACACCTGAAATTAAGTGATTCTAGGGCTTATTTCTTTCATTCAAACGAGAACCTATTACGCCGCGTTAGTCACCCCCTCCTACTATTGTTAATTATGGTATAATTGTTACATGAATTATATCCATACGCTATACGGTGGGGATCTACTATGTTCAAACGGGGAAAAAAGAGCATCGAACAATAATCTTCGATTTTGAAATGTCCTATCCACAATCGATTCGGGAAATGCTTGAGAAAAGTTAGGCTGTTTCCTTTTATAACGATGTGGTTTTTAAATATTAATAAAGAACGGTTTTTTTGTTTTATATAGAGATAAGTTGAGCCGTTCTAATAAACCTGTGAATATTTTTGTGAGCCTACTTATTTTAAAGGAACTTTTGAATCTTACCGATGATGAGCTTATCGGCTCCCTTTATTTCGATTTTCGTTTTCAATACGCACTTTGATCAAAGATTTTGATAAAGAACGACTTTGTATCAATACCTTTACAAATTTTAGACAACAACTTGTTGAATACCAGATGACTCATAAACCATGATCTTCTAGAGGAAGGGGTACAAGCTCTTTCTAATCATCTGGCGGATTTTATGAATCTTGAGATCGAGACTTAGTAAATGGATTCAACTACATTGCCTAAATCCTTTCGTGATTACTAAAGGAATCCGATAAAACCGAGACACTATCGTACAAAAACTGCGGATGCTAACTTCAAATTGGACCATTTGATTAAATTGGCAGCAAATCTGTATTAGGTTGCTAGACTCCCATCCTGTACTGAAACGAAAGAATTTAAGAACTTAACCCGATTGCTGAATGAACAATGTATAGAAACAGAAGAAGGAATCTTGATTCCAATCGAAGGAAAGTAAATCAATTCTAAGAGTTTATAAAGTCATTTGGATCCTTATGCTACTTATAGAAATAAAGCTGGAAAAGGTCATCTTGGTATTCACTGAATGTGGTTGAAGTTCGAGGTCAGGAGAAGAAAGTCGGTTTAATCTTAAGCCGTGATTATCCACAAAACATACATAGTGATGCTTAGTTTGGTGAGGCATTCATAACGGAGATCCCACTGCAAAAAAATATAAAAACATTAACAGCAGATGATCCTATTTTCGCCAAACGACCGTACAAAAAAGCCACTATTTTTGGGGGATAATCATATATAGAAGATCTATTTTAAGAAGGGACCGAAAGGTCCCTTTTTAACACGTTAAGAATTACTATGAAAAGGAGGGGAAAAGAAGATGCTGCAAATTGACCATTGGCGCCATGTGTTCAAATTGGATCCGGATAAAGAAATTACAGACGAGGCCATCCACTCCCTATGCAACTCTGGAACCGATGCTATTCTTGTCGGGGGAACCACCAATATTACTTATGAAAAAACCAGGTCATTATTAGAGCGTCTTCGCCCTTATTCTCTGCCCTTGATTTTAGAGGTCTCTTCACTAGATTCCATCGTCGGAGGATTTCATGGCTATTTTCTCCCCCTGGTATTAAACGCAGGAAAGGAAGAGTGGATTTTCTCCCCTTATATTCAGGGGTTAAAGGAATATGGTTCTCTCATGGAGTGGGAAGAAGTGTATACCGAGGGGTATGTGGTGTGCAATCCTGATTGTGATGTGGCTCGATTAACAGAAAGCCGTATTCCCCATTCTTCTGAGGACATGATGGCTTATGGCCGCCTGGCAGATCGGGTGCTGAAATTGCCTGTTTTATATATTGAATACAGTGGAATGTATGGCAATCCAGAATGGGTTCGTTCCGTGTATCATGGGATGAAGGACACCCTTCTTTTTTATGGGGGGGGAATTCGCAGCGAAGAAGAGGCAAGGGAAATGTCTGATTGGGCCGATTGTATCGTCGTAGGAAATATCATTTATGAAGATTTGCAGATTGCTTTAAAAACCGTCAAAGGGGCCAAAGAAATCGAATCATAGACATGCTATAATAGAACTAATTTGTGTTTTCTATAGGAAGGAGCTCTTTTTTTAGATGGAAGCGATCAGTCGTTTAAATAAAAAACAACAAGAAGCGGTCCTTGCAACTCAAGGGCCACTTTTGATTCTAGCCGGTGCAGGCAGTGGGAAAACAAGGGTTTTGACCCATCGTATTGCCTATTTATTAAAGGAACGATTAGCCACCCCTTACAACATACTGGCCCTTACCTTTACCAATAAGGCAGCCAGGGAAATGAAAGAACGGATTTCTACCATCGTAGGTTCCGAAGGGGAAAATATCTGGATTTCTACGTTCCATTCCATGTGTGTGCGGATTTTGCGCAGGGATATTGACCGATTGGGGTATAGCCGCAATTTCACCATCCTGGATTCCAGTGACCAGTTAAGTGTCATTAAACAATGTGAAAAAGAATTGAATATTGATTCCAAGAAATTTGATCCCCGTATGATTTTAGGAATGATTAGTGGGGCAAAAAATGAATTAAAAGGTCCGAAGCGTTTTGCTGAAGAGGCGGCTGGTCCTATTCAATCGGTGGCAGCCCAGGTGTATGAGCGGTACCAAAAGAAGTTAAAAAGCAATAATGCCCTTGATTTTGATGACCTTATTGGAAAAACCATCGATTTGTTTAAAGCAGAAAAAGATGTACTGGATTACTACCAGCGCAAATTCCAGTACATCCATGTGGATGAGTACCAAGATACTAATGCAGCCCAATATACACTGGTTAAACTGCTGGCAGCACACTTCCGCAATCTTTGTGTGGTAGGGGATTCAGACCAATCCATTTACGGCTGGCGGGGGGCGGACATCCGCAATATTTTAGATTTCGAAAAGGATTATCCTGATGCCCGGGTTATTCTCCTGGAACAGAATTATCGTTCTACCAAACGGATTTTAGAAGCTGCCAACCACGTCATTGCCAAGAATACAGGGCGCAAAGCGAAGAACCTATGGACAGAAAATCAGGACGGACCGAAAATTCATTGCTTTACTGCTGATAGCGAGCATGGGGAAGCCTATTATGTAGTAAAAGAAATTCAAAAAGGAATTCGCCAGGGTACTCCTTATGGTGATTTTGCGGTTCTTTATCGTACCAATGCCCAGTCTCGTGTCATTGAGGATACCTTCATGAAATCCGGGATTCCTTATACCATTGTGGGCTCTACCAAGTTCTATGACCGCAAGGAAATTAAAGACCTATTAGCTTACTTGCGACTGATATCCAATCCAGATGATGATACGAGTTTACGACGCATCATTAATGTTCCCAAACGGGGAATTGGCGACAGCACCGTTGAGAAAATTCAGTTTTATGCAGCTGATCAAGGAATTTCTCTTTATCGGGCGTTAAAAGAAATAGAGGAGATTGGCCTTAGTGCCAGGGCCTTCAAATTGGTTAGGGAATTTTCCAAAATGATTGGCGACCTGACTTTAATGCAGGAGTATTTAAGCGTAACGGAATTGACGGAAGAAGTGTTAAAACGAAGCGGTTATCGGGAAGAATTGAAAAACGAAGGAACCCTGGAAGCCTCTGGGCGTCTGGAGAATATAAACGAGTTTCTCTCTGTTACCATGGAATTTGAAAGTAAAAATGATGACAAATCCCTTCTCGCTTTTCTGACGGATTTAGCCTTAATTGCAGATATTGATATGCTTTTAGATGGGGAAGAGGTACAGGAGAAAGGTCCTGGGGTTGTCCTGATGACCCTGCATAGTGCCAAAGGGTTGGAGTTCCCCACGGTATTTTTAATCGGGTTGGAAGAAGGGGTTTTCCCTCATTCCCGAGCCCTATTTAATGATGAAGAAATGGAAGAAGAACGGCGATTGGCCTATGTAGGGATTACCCGGGCAGAGAAAGAATTATTTATGACCTGTGCTATGATGCGCACCCTTTATGGTCAGACAAAGCGAAACTCCCGCTCTCGTTTTATAGAGGAGATTCCTGAACACCTCCTGGAACAAGAAGGGAATGTACAACAAGAAGAAGAACCCTGGGGTATGCGCAACAGCGGCGTCATTCAATCAGGCGGGTTTGGCAAGCGACCACCACGTACAGGCATGTCTACCATTCAAAAAGGGGTACACAAAGGTGCAGACTTATCCAAGGATTGGAATACGGGGGATAAAGTAAGCCATAAAGCATGGGGTATAGGGACTGTCGTCATGAAAAAAGGGGATGGGGATGATATGGAATTAACCATTGCCTTTCCACCGCCTACTGGGGTGAAACGCTTGTTGGCGAAGTTCGCTCCAATTGAGAAACTGTAGGGACAGGGGGATTTTCCTGTGAATAAAGAAGAAGCCACACAACGCATTGAGGCGTTGCGCCAGGAAATTGAAAAGCATAGCTATTTATACTATGTGAAAGACATGCCTGAAATTAGTGATTATGACTTTGATCTACTGATGAGGGAATTAATTGGGCTAGAGGAACAATATCCGGAATTAATCACACCAGAATCCCCTTCCCAACGGGTGGGGGGCACTCCCTTATCCGCATTTTCGAAAGTGGAACATGGGATTCCCATGTTAAGCCTGGGCAACGCCTTTAATGAACAGGACCTGCGGGATTTTGACCGGCGGGTGCGCCAGGGGTTAGGGATTGAGGATGAAGTTTCCTATGTTTGCGAACTGAAAATCGACGGTTTGGCTGTGTCCCTCCGCTATGAAGAAGGGAAATTCCTGCAAGGGGCAACCCGGGGAGATGGGACAACTGGGGAAGATATTACCCTGAACTTGCGCACCATCCGTTCTATTCCCCTTACAATTAAAGATCCCCTTTCTTTTGAAGTGCGGGGGGAGGTGTTTATGCCCCGTCGTTCCTTTGAACGTTTAAATGAAAAAAGAGGGGCGGAAGGGGAGCAACTCTTTGCTAATCCCCGGAATGCGGCAGCAGGTTCTATTCGCCAGCTAGACCCCCGCATTGCAGGAGAGCGAAATTTGGATATTTTCCTTTATACCATGGTTGGGGCAGATTTAACGGACATTGATAGCCATAGTGAGGCCCTGGCTTATTTAGACCACCTTGGTTTTAAAACCAATCCTGAACGAAGAAGTTACACGGGAATTGATGGGGTTCTTGAATTTATCGCAAATTGGACGGAAAAACGGTCAAGCTTATCTTATGATATTGATGGCATTGTGATCAAAGTGGATCAATTGGCCTATCAAGAAGAATTGGGAACCACAGCAAAAAGCCCTCGCTGGGCCATTGCTTACAAATTCCCTGCAGAAGAAGGGGTTACGGTTCTACGGGATATTGAAATTACTGTGGGGCGTACTGGGGTATTAACCCCAACAGCGCTGTTAGACCCTGTCAGTTTGGCAGGAACAACGGTAAAAAGAGCGTCCCTGCACAATGAGGATTTGATTCGAGAAAAGGGAATTCTAATAGGCGACCATGTCATTGTGCGAAAAGCGGGGGATATTATCCCTGAGGTGGTTGCAGTGAAAACAGACCTGCGCACAGGGGAAGAAAAGCCTTTCTCTTATCCTGAAACATGCCCGGCCTGCGGCAGTGGGGTAGTTCGCTTTGAAGGGGAAGTTGCCCAACGATGCATTAATCCGGAATGTTCGGCGCAAATTCTCGAAGGAATCATTCATTTTGTCTCCCGGAATGCAATGAACATTGATGGCCTGGGAGAAAAAGTGGTGACCCAACTGTACCAAAAGCAGTTGATTCGCAGTGTAGCAGATCTATATTATTTGAAGAAAGAAGACTTGCTAGCCCTAGAACGGATGGGGGAAAAATCCGTTGATAACCTATTAAAAGCCATTGAAAAAAGCAAATCGAATTCTCTGGAACGCTTAATCTTCGGCCTGGGCATTCGCTTTGTGGGAGAGAGGGCAGCGAAGTTGTTAGCCCAGCATTTTGGCACTATGGAAGCTCTGCGCAAAGCCAGTGAGGACGAATTGGTTCAGGTGGATGAAATCGGTGGGAAAATGGCAGAAAGCATTACCGCTTATTTTGTAAAACCTGAGGTGGATGAAGTCCTGGGGTTATTAGCTCAAGGCGGAGTAAATATGGCTTATACAGGGGTGCGCCCATCTGAAGTGGCAGAAGATGCGCCTTTTGCCGGCAAAACCGTGGTACTGACAGGGACCCTTACCACATTAAGCCGGAAAGAAGCCCAGGAAATGATTGAATCCCTGGGGGGAAAAGCATCAGGAAGTGTCAGCAAAAAGACTCACCTGGTGGTAGCCGGGGAAAGTGCAGGTTCTAAGTTAACCAGGGCACAAGAGTTGGGCATCCCGGTGATTAGTGAAGAAGAATTTATTGCCATGGCAAAAAATCATTAGAAAACTTGGTTGCCGCCAAGCTTTTAAGCGCCAGCGGCAGCCTTAGTTGCCCTTATGTCGATAAGAATTTTATAAAATTCTTATCGGCTAAAAATAAAAAGTTTAGGGAATACTATGCTCACCGACTGATTGAGGAGGGAGCGGTATTCCCTATGTTTTTTTCTATCATCATCCCTTTTTTAATGAGCTTTTCCCTGGTGTATTTATTGACTCCATTAACGAAGAAAATGGCTCTATATATCCATTTAGTGGACTTGCCAGGTGGGCGGAAGATCCATGAGAAACCCATCCCCCTTTCTGGTGGGTTAGCGGTTTATTTTGGAATCAGTTTAACCCTTTTGTTTTTTAATCCCTACGATTCCATGACCTTTATTTTGTTGACCGGTTCTTTCTTTTTAATGGTCATGGGATTAGTTGATGATTTATATAAAGCCAGGGGAAAAGACTTCTCACCCTGGCCAAAACTGTTGGTTCAATTTATCATTGCTTTTTTTGTGTATTATCATGGTTTTCGTTTCTTTGGAATAACCAATCCCTTTGAGGCTGACGGATTTCTCCTCTTCCCTGAATGGATTTCTTTTTTATTTACCGTTCTATGGGTTATGGGATTTATTAATATGTTTAATTTTATTGATGGGGTAGACGGGTTGGCTGGAGGAATCTCCACCATTTCATCTTTAACCTTATTTTTTGTGGCCTTTTTACGAGGGGAAACGGAAATTTTGATCCCTCTTTTAGCCCTCATTGGGGCAAGCCTGGCTTTCTTGCGGTTTAATTTTTATCCAGCGAAGGTATTCTTAGGCGACATGGGTTCCATGGTCATTGGCTACATGCTTGCGGTCATTTCCTTATCCGGGGTGATGAAAGGGGCAACCATGTTAACCATCATGATTGCGCTGTTGGCCTTAGGATTCCCCGTGATGGATCTCATTCAGGTCATAGTTCGTCGCATGCGGGAAGGCCGTCCCATTTATAAAGCAGATCGGGGACATTTGCACCATCAATTAATGGCCATTGGCTTAACACAGAGGCAGACGGTCAGTGTAATTTATGTCATCAGCATTCTCTTTTCCTTAATGGCTCTTGTGTTGCTGGCATGGGCGAAAATATAGAAAATTTCGTTTTTACGGGAATTTGTAATTAGGTGGAAATCAGGGTTGCCTTTGTCATTGAGTTAAATGGGACATATATTAAAATATACTTATACGGTATAAATACAGTTTCATTCATCTTATGTCCAGACAACCCGGAGGTGATTACAGCATATTTGCTGTAGGTAAAATGAATCAACGATTTCATGTCGGTATTGATATCGGCTCTACTACGGTTAAGGTCGTTTTTTTTAATAGTAAAAAAGAGCTAGTCTTTAGTAAATATGAGCGACATTACGCAGATATTAAGAAAAAGCTTCAAGAAATTCTTCAAGAGGCCTATGAAATTCTAAATGATGTACCCTTAACTGTTATGATTACAGGTTCTGGTGGGATGAAAATTGCGAATCATATTGGAGTTTCTTTTACCCAGGAAGTGATTGCATCTACAAAAGCCATCAAAACCTATCATCCTGAAACGGACGTAGCCATTGAATTGGGTGGGGAAGACGCTAAAATTACTTATTTAAGTGATGGTGTAGAGCAGCGGATGAATGGTACGTGTGCAGGGGGGACGGGTTCTTTTATCGACCAAATGGCCACTTTGCTTAAAGTAGATCCATCAGGGTTAAATGACTTAGCCAAAAATTATCATGTCATTTATCCAATCGCAGCGAGATGTGGTGTGTTCGCAAAGACAGATGTGCAACCTCTATTAAATGAAGGTGTTGCCAGGGAAGATATCGCTGTATCCGTACTTCAAGCTGTTGTTAATCAAACCATTAGTGGATTATCATGTGGAAGATTGATTAAAGGGAATGTGGCTTTTTTAGGAGGACCCTTATTCTTTCTGTCAGAGCTAAGGAAACGATTTGTTGAAACCTTAGGTTTGAAGGAAAATCAAATTATTTTCCCTGAAAATTCACAACTCTATGTAGCCATTGGAGCTGCGTTATCTTCTGTGGATGAAAAACCGATCTTATTTAAAACATTATTAAACACTATTGAAAAGCTGGGAAATACAAAGGATGAGACGGAATCTACTCAATTAGCTCCGCTCTTTTCTAGCAAAGATGAATATAGGGAATTTAAAGTAAGGCATCAAAAGCATGAAGTCAAAAGAAAAGAAATCTCTACTTTTGAGGGGGATTGTTTTCTAGGTATAGATGCGGGCTCGACGACGACAAAATTAGCCCTGATCGATGGTGAGGGGGCTATTCTTTATACCTATTATGGTAGCAATGAAGGAAGTCCTCTTCTTTCTACGATTAATAACCTAAAAGAACTGTATTCTATTTTACCAGAAAAATGCAAAATAGTGAATGCAACCGTTACTGGCTATGGTGAAGGTTTATTAAAGGCGGCTTTGAAAGTAGACATTGGTGAAATAGAAACCATTGCTCATTATAAAGCGGCTGAGTTCTTTTGTCCCGGTGTAGATTTTATCTTAGACATTGGTGGACAGGATATGAAGTGTCTAAAAATAAAAGATGGCATGATTCAAAGCATTCTATTAAATGAAGCATGTTCTTCCGGATGCGGGTCTTTCTTAGATACCTTTGCCAATTCACTGGGTATGAAAATTACGGATTTTTCCCAGGAAGCTTTAATTTCTGAAAAACCTGTTGACCTGGGCTCTCGCTGTACCGTTTTTATGAACTCAAGGGTGAAGCAGGCTCAAAAGGAAGGGGCATCTGTAGGAGATATTTCTGCAGGGTTGTCTTATTCAGTCATAAAAAATGCTTTATTTAAAGTCATTAAAGTGAAAAACCCGAAAGAGTTAGGGGAAAAAATAGTGGTTCAAGGTGGAACCTTCTATAATGATGCAGTGCTTAGAAGTTTTGAAACCCTATCTGAAAGAGAAGCCATCAGACCTGATATTGCAGGGATTATGGGTGCTTTTGGAGCTGCTTTAATTGCACGGGAAAGATATGAAGAAGGCTATAAAACAAATCTACTAAATGCAGGCCAGTTAAATGAGTTTAATATAAACACGAAAATTGCCAGGTGTGGAAGATGTTCTAATAACTGCTTATTAACCATCAATAAATTCGGCAATGGTGAACGATTTACATCGGGAAATCGGTGTGAAAGAGGAGCAGGTTTGGAGAAAGAACACGCCAATTCGCCTAATTTATTTCAATATAAATATAAACGGCTTTTCAGCTATGAACCCTTATCCCTTACAGAAGCAAAAAGGGGTACAGTGGGGATTCCCAGGGTTTTAAATATGTATGAGAATTATCCCTTTTGGTTCACCTTTTTTACGGAGTTAGGTTTTAGAGTTGAGCTATCTGATCAATCCTCCAATACCTTGTATGAAAAAGGAATGGAAACCATCCCTTCAGAGTCTGTTTGTTTTCCTGGGAAAATGGTCCATGGCCACATGATGAATCTAGTAGAAAAAGGAATCCCGTTTATCTTCTATCCATGTATTACCCATGAGAAACAGGAACAAGAAGAAGCGGATAATCACTATAATTGTCCCATTGTCACATCCTATCCTGAAGTCATCAAAAATAATATGGATGTAATCAGAGAGAAAAACATACGGTATATGAAGCCCTTTTTACCTTTGGATCATGAAAAGAGATTAATAGAGAGATTATATAACGAATTAGAAGACTTTAAGATTAGTAAAGAAGAAATCAAAGAAAGTGTATTTAAGGCAAGTGTGGAGCAAGATTCCTTTAAAAAAGATATTCAAAATGGGGGAGAGAATGCCCTCAAGGTGATACGGGAAAAAGGAATAAAAGGGATTGTTTTGTCTGGCAGACCCTACCACATTGACCCACATATTAATCATGGCATACCAGAGATGATTAATTCTCTTGGTATGGTTGTATTAACAGAGGATTCTGTTGCTCATCTTGGACACATTGAAAGACCTCTTCGTGTTGTGAATCAATGGGTTTATCATTCCAGACTTTATGCGGCAGCTAGCTTTGTCTCACAGCAAAAGGATATCGAACTTGTTCAATTAAATTCCTTCGGTTGTGGATTGGATGCGGTTACAACGGACCAGGTAGAGGAAATATTAAATGGCAATTCGAAAATGTATACCACTCTTAAAATAGATGAAGGAAACAATTTAGGGGCTGCAAGAATAAGACTTCGTTCTTTACAAGCTACCATGTTAGAACGAGAAATAAATGGATTTCAACTGAAAAAGGTAGACAATCCATATAAAAGAATTCAGTTTACCAAAGAGATGAAAAAAAATCATACGATTCTAGTACCGGAGATGTCCCCTATCCATTTTCAATTTTTAGAAGTGGCTTTTCGACAATGTGGATATAATTTGGTGATTTTACCTGCAACAGGTCATCAAGCTACAGATGAAGGGTTAAAATATGTCAACAATGATGCCTGTTATCCTGCAATTCTTGTCATTGGACAACTGATTGAAGCTTTGAAATCTGGTAAATATGATTTAAATCACACATCGGTTATGCTCTCTCAAACAGGGGGAGGTTGTCGGGCAAGTAATTATATTAGTTTTTTAAGAAAAGCCCTCAAGGATGCAGGTTTTGAGAATATCCCGGTCATCTCATTGAATCCCAATGGAATGGAGAAAAACCCCGGTTTCAAAATGACCTTTGGCTTGTTCACCAGGGCGATTATTGCTTTAATTTATGGTGATTTGCTAATGAACGTCTTGTATCGAGTAAGACCCTACGAAAAGATAAAAGGCTCTGCCAATGAGTTATATCAAAAGTGGGTTGAGATTTGTATCAAATCACTTACTAGTACATCTGGCAAAAAGGATTTCAAGAAAAATTGTAGGGAAATTGTGAAAGAGTTTGATGAATTAGAAATCACCAATGAAATAAAACCAAAGGTAGGTTTAGTAGGGGAAATACTTGTTAAGTTCCATCCATTAGCCAATAATAATGTTGTTAATATTGTTGAGGCTGAGGGGGCTGAAGCCGTCATGCCTGGCCTTGTTGATTTCTTATTGTATTGCGCCTTTGATTCCAATTTTAATTATAACTATTTATCGGGAAGCAAAAAGTTGCAAGTGTTAGGACAAACCCTGATTAAGTTGATTGAATATTATCGGAGTACGTATAAGGAAGCGATCATGAATAGTAATCGCTTCTATGCTCCCAAATCAATAAAAGATATTGCAGGAGGTGCTTCTTCCGTTGTGTCTTTAGGTCATCAAACAGGTGAAGGCTGGTTTTTAACGGGAGAGATGATTGAACTTATTGAGAGTGGAGTTAAAAATATCATTTGTATGCAGCCCTTTGCTTGTTTACCTAATCATGTGACGGGAAAAGGGATGATGAAGGAGTTAAAACGACTTTATCATGGGACCAATATAGTAGCCATTGATTACGACCCAGGTGCCAGTGAAGTGAATCAATTAAATAGAATAAAACTGATGATTTCTACGGCTTTTGAAAATAGTAAAGAAGTCGAGACCCATGAGGTTCACTCTCATTTACAGAAAGACTTTAAACCAGTTTCTGAATTTGTGAATATATAAAGAAAAAGGGATGACTTATAAAGTTGCATGAGCCTTTTTTCTTTGTTATCATCAAACATAGAATTGTTTGGAAAACTTGGCGTTATGCCAAGTTTTCCTTAGTTAACGGGAGGTGGAAAAAATGAGTGCAATTTCACGTCAGGAAGTTGAATATGTAGCTAAACTAGCACGTTTAAACTTATCAGAAGATGAAGCTGAAAAATACACAGAACAGTTAAACGCTATTTTAGAGTTTGCTGGTAAATTAAACGAACTGGATACAAGCAATATTGAGCCTACCAGCCATGTGCTTGATGTATATAATGTAATGCGTGATGATGAAGTACGCCCTTCAGTGGACAGGGAGAAAGCCCTTCTCAACGCACCTGAAGAAGAAGACGGGCAATTTAAAGTGCCTGCGGTTATGGAATAGAAAGGAGGAATACCGTTGTCGTTATTTGATAAGTCTTTAATGGACATACATAATGAACTTGATAAAGGTGAATTGACTGTAACAGACCTGGTGAAAACCAGCTATGAACGGATTAATCAGGTAGATGAAAAGGTTAAATCCTTTATCACATTAGATGAAGAAAATGCTTTGCAAAAAGCTAAAGAATTGGATGAACAGCAATCTCGCGGGGAAGAAAAAGGATTGCTTTTTGGTTTGCCTGCAGGGATTAAAGATAATATTGTAACAGAAAACGTGCGGACAACCTGTGCTAGCAAACTGCTCTCTAATTATCAACCGATTTATAACGCTTTTGTTATGGATCGCTTGAATGCTGCCCAATCTGTCATGATCGGGAAGTTGAACATGGACGAGTTTGCAATGGGTGGTTCTACGGAAAACTCTGGTTTCTTTAATACCTATAATCCATGGAATACAGAGTATGTTCCTGGAGGTTCTAGTGGCGGTTCTGCTGCTTCTGTTGCTGCCGGGGAAGTCTACTTCTCTCTTGGTTCTGATACTGGTGGATCCATTCGCCAACCTGCTTCCTATTGCGGGATTGTTGGCTTGAAACCAACCTATGGTCTTGTTTCTCGTTTTGGGTTAGTAGCCTTCGCATCTTCCTTAGACCAAATTGGGCCACTTACGAAAAACGTTGAAGATTCAGCCTATGTGTTGCAAGCTATTGCATCCCATGATCCATTTGACTCTACTTCTGCTGAAGTGGAAATTCCTGATTACATTTCTGCTTTAACTGGGGATGTAAAAGGTCTCCGCATTGGGGTTCCTTCTGAGTTAATGGGAGAAGGGATTGACCCTGAAGTAAAAGCAAAAGTAAAAGAAGCCTTAAAGGTATTAGAAGGCCTGGGTGCCATTGTGGAAGAAGTTCATCTTCCTCATACCCAATATGCTGTGCCAACTTACTATCTCTTAGCACCATCTGAAGCATCTTCCAACTTAGCCCGTTACGATGGGGTTCGTTATGGTGTGCGTGCAGATAATGCAGCTAACTTAATTGATATGTACAAAGAATCTCGTAGCCAGGGTTTTGGTCCAGAGGTTAAACGCCGCATTATGTTGGGAACTTATGCTCTTAGCTCCGGATACTATGATGCTTACTATAAAAAAGCACAACAAGTTCGTACATTGATTAAACAAGACTTTGACAATGTATTCAGCAAATACGATGTGATTATTGGACCAACTGCTCCAACCACTGCCTTCAAAATCGGTGAAAAAGTGAACGATCCATTAACCATGTATTTAGAAGATATTTGCACCATTCCAGTAAACCTGGCTGGTATTCCTGCCATTAGCGTACCTTGCGGATTTGCGAGCAATGGCATGCCAATCGGTTTACAAATCATGGGTAAAGCTTTCGATGAATCTACCGTTCTTCGTGTTGCCCATGCCTTTGAACAAAATACGGAACATCATAAAGCGCGTCCAGCGTTGTAAGGGGGGAAAATAAAAACCATGGAATTTGAAACCGTCATTGGTTTGGAGGTTCACTCCGAGCTTTCTACGAAAACTAAAATCTTCTGCGGCTGCTCTACTGAATTTGGTGCACCGCCGAATACCCATACATGCCCTATTTGTCTCGGACATCCCGGGGTATTGCCTGTGCTTAATAAAAAGGCCTTAGAATTCGCTATTAAAGCCTCTTTAGCGTTAAACTGTGAGATTGCAGAAGTAAGTAAATTTGACCGGAAAAACTACTTCTATCCTGACCTTCCGAAGGCGTACCAAATCTCCCAATTCGACCAACCTATTGGCCAAAACGGGTGGATTGACATTGAAGTCAATGGGGTAACCAAACGCATTGGCATTACCCGCCTTCACCTGGAAGAAGATGCAGGGAAATTGATTCATGCTGATGGCAGCAATGCTTCCCTTGCCGACTTTAACCGGGTAGGGACTCCTTTGATTGAGATTGTATCTGAACCAGACCTTCGTTCTCCAGAAGAAGCCCGTGCTTATCTGGAAAAATTAAAATCCATCATCCAATACTGTGAAGTATCTGATGTGAAAATGGAAGAAGGTTCCCTTCGCTGTGATGCTAACATTAGTTTGCGTCCTGTGGGGCAAGAAGAATTCGGTATTCGTGCCGAGTTGAAAAACATGAACTCTTTCCGTAACGTACAAAAAGGCCTTGAATATGAAGAATGGCGCCAGGCAGACATTCTCCGTAGCGGTGGGGTAGTTGTGCAAGAAACTCGTCGTTGGGACGATGCCAACAACAAAACCCTTTCCATGCGTGGCAAAGAAGAAGCTCATGACTATCGGTACTTCCCAGACCCAGACCTGGTTAAGTTGAAAATTGATCGTGCATGGGTTGAAGAAATAAAAGCAACCATTCCTGAATTGCCAGATGCCCGCAAAGCACGCTATGTTGAGCAATATGGCCTTCCTGCTTATGATGCAGGGGTTATTACCATGTCTAAAGACGTTTCCGACTTCTTTGATGTGGCTGTGAAAACAGGCGCTGATGCCAAAGGGGTTGCCAACTGGGTAATGGGTGAGTTAATGGCTTACTTGAACGCCAATAACTTAGAAATCAAAGATGCTAAAATTACCCCAGAAGGCCTGGGCGAAATGGTGAAATTAATTGATAAAGGCACCATCAGCAGCAAAATTGCCAAAACCGTTTTCAAAGAAATGATGGAATCTGGCAAGTCTCCAGAGAAAATCGTAGAAGAAAAAGGCCTTGTGCAAATTAGCGATGAAGGGGAATTAAAACGCATCGTAGAAGAAATCGTTGCCGCTAATCCTCAATCTGTTGCCGACTTCAAAGCAGGGAAAGACCGTGCCATCGGCTTCCTCGTGGGCCAAATCATGAAAGCCACTAAAGGAAAAGCAAACCCAGGAGTTGTTAACCAACTTCTTCGTGACGCTTTGCAATAGAATAGTCTTTAAGATGAAAAGAGCCGATCTGCCCTTGTGGGGTGGATCGGCTTTGTTTCATTCAGATCTCATTTTAAAATGACTAATAAATACAGTTCGCGTTGTTTGTTCAGTAGTTTCGAAACCATCGGGGTTATGGTTTCCTATAACTTGCAAATTATATCCGGACTGACTGGCATTTGATTGATCTAGTTTCTTTAACTGGTGATCCAGCAAAAGAAAGTACTCGCCTGGATACGCAATATTTTCATTGGAATCCTTTCTTTCAAATTTTGTGATAATAGGATTATTTTCTTTCCGATGTTTGCAAGAGTAACAGTTCCGATACCAATAATAGGTAAAATTTCCTTCCTTGTGATCACCCTAACCAACTCCCCTATTACATGTTGATATCTCCATCATAGGGGTTGGCAAGTGAAATATCTTAAAGTCTAACCCTATGATTATTACAAAATCGGTAAACTTTACAAAAATACGCAAATACCAATTACTTACAAATTAATTTTAGATTGATATACTTTTATTAATAAGGTGTTTTCTGTTCTGTTTAAGGCTTGTGTTAAAATATAAAATAATTGAATGTTGAAGGGGAGGTGAGATAATGGAGCAACTATTAAATAAAATTCTTGGTGAACTTCAGGATTTGAAAAGTGATGTAGGTGGACTGGCCCAGGGGCAAGAACGCCTGGAAAATCGATTTGATGGAATCGAGATACGTTTTGATGGATTAGAAGAACGGTTTAATGGAATGGAAATCCGTTTTGATGGATTAGAAGAACGGTTTAATGGAATGGAAACCCGTTTTGACGGTTTAGAAGAACGGTTTAATGGGATGGAAACCCGTTTTGACGGATTAGAAGAACGGTTTACTGGGATGGAAATCCGTTTTGATGGATTAGAAGAACGATTTAATGGAATGGAAATCAGGTTTGATGGTTTAGAAGAATGTTTTACCGGAATGGAAACTCGTTTTGATGGATTAGAGATAAAAGTAGATGAGATTCAAGGATCACTCAATAGAATAGAAGAAGGTCAACCTAAAGATATTCTGGCCATTTTGGATCGCATTGAAAAGAAAATGGATGGAAAATTCCATGTGAAAGATGCGGAAATCAACATACTGAACCAGCGGGTTTTTAGATTAGAAACGCAAGTGGAACAATTAAATCAGCAATAATAAGTACAATTATCTAAATGGGTAATTGTATTTTTCTGTATATAGGTAACTAAGTCTGTACCCTAACGGGTACTTCAATGCATTTTCAACAAAGAAGTTAATTAGACGTAGTTGTAAATGAAAATAAGGCCGCCGTCGGCGCCTAAAGGTGAAAGCCAAGTTTTCTCAAAAAATTATCCTAATAACTTACACTTTATGAAACAAATTAGCTAATAGATAAGTCTTATATTTTTGGAAGCATTAAAACTAGTTACTGAGTGAAAGGGATAAAGATGATAAGAGAGTACAAAACAGGCGTCCCCCACCACCTACTATTACCACTGTGAAAACTGTAATAAAATACCTACGTATACAAATGTTCACAAAATATTAAAAATTATCCCAAAATTAAGACTTCAAATTGGTCAGATTCTGTTAAACTGGAATTGTTTACTACTAATTACATATTTCAAGGAGGTTTTACTAAATGTCTTTAATGGCCTGGAACGAAACTTACCGTACAAATGTATCTGAAGTGGATTCACAACATGAAGAATTATTCCGTTTAATGAATGATCTACATGATTCCCTCACCCAAGACAGAGCAGTAGTAGCTGAGAAACTAAATGGAGTTGTGCAATTTGTCCTCATGCACTTTGCAACTGAAGAGAAGTATATGCAAGAAACCAACTATCCTAACTATGCTGAACATAAAGAAGCCCATGACAAATTAGTAGAAACTGTTGGAGGTTTACAGGCTAAATTCAACGCTGGCGAAGCTGAATTAACTGGAGAAGTAACTGCATTTGTGAGAGATTGGCTGTACACTCACATTCCTGGCACTGACCAAAAATATGGTCCATATTTGAACGAAAAAGGAATTAGCTAATTCAAGTCTATTATGTACCCTTCATAGTTGTGTGAAATGTGGACAACCAGATTCTGGTTGTCCACTCCTCGTTAAACTACTTCCTTACTTCTTCTTAATTTTCTTCCCGCATTTTTTACAGGCCATTCTACTTTTGCTCCTTTCGTATATTTATTTAATTGTTTTCTATATTAATATAGAATGATAATTCTGATGATTTCGTGAGGGGTTTTGTCCAATAAAGAAAAAAAGGGTTAATGTATTGATTAAATCCGACTAAACTAATAAAATTAATCATAATTTATTTTTAAGATTTCATCCTTTCTCATCAAAAATTTAGATGGAGGAGTTTTTTACATGAAAAAAGGGGTGTTATTGGTTGTCCATGGATCTCGTTTTCCCAAGTGGCGGCAAGTGATTCATAGATTAGTAAAAGATTTGCACATTGAATATCCAATTGAAATAGGATTTTTGGATGGATTTGGAGAAGAAGGAATAACGGAAGCATTATTGGGATTGAAAAAGAATGGGGTTACCCAGGCATTAGTCATCCCACTCTTCGTTTGTTCCGGCAGTGGGCATATTGAAGAAATCCGTTTTAGCCTGGGATTTGGCGAGGGAAGAACCATTTCTTATTTCCAGGAAATCACCCTTTACTGGAGGGAGCCCTTAAATGATCACCCTCTCATTAGGGAGGTACTTAAGGAACGGATTCAGGATTTGTCTATCAACCCGGAGAAGGAAGTTTTAATGCTTGTCGCTCATGGTAGCCAGAGTGGGGAAAAGCAAGATGTGTGGGAAGCCATGGTGGCAAGGATGGCTTCCAGTTTTAAAAAAGAATTTGGCTTTAAGGGAGCTACCTATGCAACGATTCGCCCGAATAATTTGAAAAAGAGAGCACTGGCTGTTTCTCGGAATCATTCTTTATTAATTTTGCCCCTTTTTATTTGTGAAGGCTATTATACGAAAAAATTCATACCTCAGGAGTTAGATGGTGTTCTATATCGTTATGATCGAAGACCCTATCTTCCACATTCAAATGGTGTCCGCTGGGTAGAGGAAATGGTTGAAAATTGGGTTTAAGTTTGTTCAGGAGCGGTCCTTTTTGGGCCGCTTTAATTTTCTAAATGTGCTTGTAAGGGAATAAATGGGTTGGAAAAGGCGAAAATTAAAAATAAATTATGGATACTTCAAGGAGGCCAAGGTGGATAAAATTATAATCGGTATTGATGTTGGCTCGACCACTGTGAAGGCCACCGTAGTGGAACCGGATAGCAAAGCGATACTATGGTCTGATTATCACAGGCATCATACTAAACAAGCAGAAAAAGTATTGGAATTCCTTATTCGAATTGGAAATGAATTTGCGGATATAGAAAAAGAAAATATACGTGTATTTATTACAGGATCCGGGGCAGGGCCTATTGCAGAACAAATCGGGGCGAAGTTTGTGCAAGAGGTGAATGCGGTAACCATGGCTGTGGAACAACTCCACCCTGATGTGGGCAGTGTGGTTGAGCTTGGGGGCCAGGATGCCAAAATTATTATTTTCAAAGAGAATCAGGAAACCGGGGACAAGCAAGCCATTACCTCAATGAACGATAAGTGCGCTTCAGGGACAGGGGCGACCATTGATAAGTGCATGATTAAGGTAGGATTGCCTGAACAGGAAATGGCCCACATTCATTTTAATGATGAGAAGTTACATCATGTGGCAGCCAAGTGTGGGGTATTTGCAGAAACGGATATTGTGAACCTGGTGAAAAGCGGGATTCCTTCCCAGGAAATTATGTGTTCCCTTGCAGATGCCATTGTCATGCAAAATCTATCCGTGTTAACCCGGGGAAATACCTTGCGCCATAAAGTGCTTTTATTAGGTGGACCCAATACATACCTTCCTTTCCTTCAACAATGTTGGAGAAAGCGAATTCCTGAATCATGGGAACAAAGGGGATATGATTATCCCAAAGAAGTGCCTCTTCATGAGTTGATTTTTGTTCCGGAAAACGCCCAGTATTATGCGGCTTATGGTGCTGTAATGTATGGCCTGTATGAACCGGAAGAGGTGGGGCTTTACAAAGGGATTGAGGATTTAAAAGGCTTTATTACCCATGGACGGAAAGAGAAATTAGGTGAAAAAGCAGGGGCTCCCCTTGTATCCAGTTTCGAAGAGTTAGAAGCCTTTCGTAAGCAATATAGCATTCCTGCTTTTAAGCCTGCCACCTTTACACCTGGTCAGGTGGTAAGGGGGGTCATTGGTTTGGATGGGGGTTCAACCTCTTCCAAAGCCGTATTGGTGGATGAAGAGGGAACTATTCTTTTGAAAGAATACCAGTTGTCTAAGGGCAACCCTATTCAAGATACAAAAGAATTACTTAGCCGCATACGGGATAAAGTCCACAGTGCAGGTGCAACCCTTGAAATTATTGGTTTTGGAGCTACAGGCTATGCTGCAGATGTGTTAGAGAAAACCCTGAAAGCAGATGTAAACATTGTTGAAACCGTTGCTCATATGATGAGTGCGGTGCATTTCTTTGGGGACATTGACGTGATTTGTGATATTGGCGGCCAGGATATTAAAGTATTGTTTATGAAAAATGGAGACATTCGCAACTTCCGTTTGTCCAACCAGTGTTCCGCAGGAAATGGCATGCTGTTGCAGGCTATGGCAGACCAGTTTGGCATTCCCATCCAAGAATATGCGGACCATGCTTTTCAAGCAGATTTAAGCCCTAAATTCTCCTACGGTTGTGCCGTCTTCCTTGATACAGACCGGGTGAATTTCCAGAAGGAAGGGTATGCCAAAGAAGAGTTATTGGCTGGATTGGCTATGGTGTTGCCAAAAAATATCTGGCAGTATGTGGTGCAAATTCCCCGCATGGCAGAGTTAGGGCGAAAATATGTGTTGCAGGGAGGCACCCAGCATAATCTGGCGGCTGTGAAAGCCCAGGTGGATTATATTAAGGAAAGAGTGCCTGAGGCAGAAGTCTTTATTCACCCTCATACCGGGGAAGCAGGCGCTATTGGTGCCGCCATGGAAACCCTCCATGTGGTGAAACGGAAAGGGTATTCCACCTTCCTTGGGTTGGATTCTGCCATTGGCATGAGTTTTGAATCCCGCAATGATGAAAGTACCAAATGCCATTTCTGCCCTAACCATTGTAGCCGTACCTTTATTGATACCACCACTCCTGATGGGCAAAAGGCACGCTATATTTCTGGATTTAGTTGTGAAAAAGGGACAGTGGAAGATAAAGAGGCGGTTATTAAACTGACCAGGGAACGAAATAAGAAGAAAACTCTGTATCCTAATCTAGTTGATTATGAAGCTCGCCGCATGTTCCAGCACTTTTATGACTCAGAACCTCTCCTAGAGGCAGATGAAGTCATTGAAGATATTCAGGTGAAATCCGGTTTGCTGGGATTCGGCATTAAAAAAGTAAAAGTAAAGCGAACCTTTCAACGCTCCAGTGGGTCAGCGATGGAACGGCGAAAAGGATTGCGTATTGGGATTCCCAAAGTGCTGAATATATGGTCTACCGCACCATTCTGGCGAACCTATTTAGAAACCCTTGGCATTAATCCGAAAAATGTGGTGTTCAGTGACGATACCAGTGAAGAACTATGGCAAGCGGGTGGAAAATATGGATCTGTAGACCCCTGCTACCCTGCCAAAGTGGCTCAGGCCCATATTCATAATCTGCTATTTAAACACCATAAGGAAAACAAAGAGTTAGATGCCATTCTTTTTCCCTGCATTACTCATATCGAAACCCATCTTCAACATGTAATGGATTCTGCTAGTTGCCCCATTGTGGCAGGAACCCCTAACGTGATGAAAGCTGCCTTTACCAAGGAAAAGGATTTCTTCCAGGATCGTGGCATTCAGTACTTTGACCCTGCGGTGACCTTTACAGAAAGAAATCTGATGAAGAAACAGCTTTTTGAAGCCCTGGGAGAGTATCTGCAGATGACAGAGGATGAAAATGATTTTGCCGCCCATGAGGCATGGAAAGCCATGGACCTATTTGATCAAGAAATGCAAGAAAAAGGGCGGCTCATTCTCGAACAGGTGGAACAAGAAAATCGCATGGCCATTTTAATGATTGGTCGGCCTTATCATTCTGATCCTGGACTTAACCATGGGGTGTTAGATGAATTCCAGGTGCTAGGCTATCCCGTATTATCCATGCGCTCCGTTCCCAAAGATGAAGCCTGGTTACAGCGTTTTTTCCGTCAGGATTTAGAGAGTGGCAGGGTAGAGACGGCGTTGGAAATCAGGGATGTATGGCCGGAGAATTTCAGTTCCAATAGTGTGCAAAAAGTGTGGGCAGCCAAATTTGCCGCTCGCCATCCCAATGTAGCTGTTTTGGATTTATCCAGTTTTAAATGTGGCCATGATGCCCCGACTTATGGGCTGATTGATTCTATTATTTCAACAGCAGGAACCCCATACTCTGCCCTCCATGATATCGATGCCAATAAGCCTAGCGGGTCCATCCAGATTCGGGTGAAAACCTATGCCCATAGCCTGGATCGCCATAAGGAACGCTTAGAAGATTTAGCAGTGAAAAAACAACGATTAGAACAATTGATTGCAGATA
>CALNBV010000258.1 GCA_937874515.1 uncultured Paenibacillaceae bacterium
ATCATGCCCACCAGGGTTATTTTTGTTACGCCCTTTGTTTTGCACTGTTTAGCCGAAAACCCTACGAAATCCCCCATTTCAATAAAGGATTCCTCTGCTTCATCTGTAAACAGGGTCATGGCAAACTTTTCGCTGCGACCGCCAGTGGTTAGGATCAAATGCTCCCTGCCACAAGCAACAGCAACCCCCACTGCCCGTGCCACACTGGCCATATACGCAGAAGTAGAAAAAGGAAACACCGTACCCCGGGTCCCCAGTATGGAAATTCCACCCATAATCCCCAGGCGAGCATTCATGGTTTTCTTCGCAATTTCTTCCCCTTTAGGAACAGAGATAACAATTCCAACCCCTTTATGGGACAAGCCTGCTTCAGTTAACACCTCTAATGCTGTTTCTCGCAACATTTTCCTCGGAACCGGGTTAATTGCCGCTTCCCCTACAGGGATAGGCAGACCAGGTTTAGTCACCCGGCCTACACCAATCCCCCCATCAATCTCAATACCCGGCCTGTCCAACCAGGATACGGTAGCTACAATGAGGGCCTTATGGGTAGCATCCGGGTCGTCTCCAGCATCTTTAATGGTTCCTGCTGATACTTCTGCTCCTTGAAAGGTTACAAACTCCATGGAAAAGGTAGCAACTTTCCCTACAGGCAAGTGAATGGTAGAGGTTCCTACTTCTTTTCCCTGAATCAGTGACTGTAATGCGGCTTTCATGGCAGCCGTTGCGTTAGCACCCGTAGTATACCCTTGCCTTAATTCACCCTTTTTTTCTTCCTCTGCCATAAAGCGTTACCCCTGCTTCTCTGCTAGAATAGAGAGTGCATTCACAGCGGATACCACAATGGTGCTGCCACCTTTTCGTCCCACATTGGTGATGAACGGAATATCTAATTTAGCCAATTCTTCTTTGGATTCAGCCGCAGAAACAAAGCCAACAGGCATGCCAATGACCAGGCCTGGTTTGGCTTCCCCTTCTTTAATTAAACGAATGAGTTCCAGCAGGGCAGTGGGCGCATTGCCAATGGCAAAAATGCCTCCATCTGCTTCTTTAATGGCTTTTCGCATAGAAATAATGGCCCGAGTGGTATTTAAGCGTTTGGCTTCTTCCACCACATCAAGATCTGATATATAAACCTGCACACTGCCACCGAACTTCTCAATGCGAGGCTTGCTGATGCCCACTTGCACCATTTGTACATCAGCTACGATTTGCCGGCCTTCTCGAATGGCCTTAATGCCGGCTTGAACAGCGTCAGGATGGAAAAGCAAACTCCGTCCCAATTCGAAATCAGCAGAAGCATGAATCACACGTTGCACAATAGGGTACTGCTCCTCTGTAAAAGAATGGGGGCCAAGTTCTTCTGTAATAATTTCAAAGCTATTTTTTTCAATTTCTTGAGGTTGAACAGTCGTTGGTTTAAATTCTGTATGAAAATCCATTATAGGGTTTGCTCCTTTCCCACTTGTTTTTTTAGAGCTTCTATGACTCTATTAAACTCTGAATAGGTTGTTCCATATTGGATCGAAGGGCGTTCAATTAAGAGCACTGGGATTCCTAGCTCTACTGCCGCCTCGATTTTCTCATCCACTGAACCCTGTTTGCCGCTTTCTTTGCTAATGACAAGGGTTGCCCCGTATTGGCGGTACATGGCTGCATTTAATTCTTTAGAAAAAGGTCCCTGCATGGCAATAATGTTTTTCTGTTCCACACCTAGCTTCTGGCATTTTTCCATATTATCCAGGCGAGGCAACATACGGGCAACAAGTGTCAATCCTTGCTTCCCCAGCAATTTCTTTGTGAAAACCTCCAGGGTTTTACTGCCTGTGGTCAACATCACAACCCCTTGATGATGGGCGGCCAGTTCTGCAGCTTCCTCATAATCTTTTACCTTTGTAAGAAGAGGATGGGAGTACCCATCTTCCCGGGGACGTTCATAGCGAAGATAGGGAATCTCAAGGAAGCGTGCAGCATCCATGGCATTGCGAGATGCCTCTTCGGCAAAGGGATGGCTGGCATCCACAATCCCTTGCGCATGGCATTGAGTTGCCAGTTTAGCTAACTGTTTGCTGTCCAGACGCCCCTTATGGACCTTAATTCCCGCTTCCTGCAAGGAATTTGCAGCACTTTCCGTGACAACTGTGGCTAACAGGGAATACCCCTTTTTCTGCAAGGTGATAGCCAATTCCCGTGCATCACTGGTTCCTGCTAGAAAGAGGATCATGAATGAACCTCCTCCTCTTTTTCATGATGATGGTGGTGTCCGTGATGGTGGTCATGATGGTGATGATGCCCCTCTTCTTCGGCAAGGGCAAGGCGGTATTTGCACCCATCGCAATTCATTTTGGCATCCCCTGCAAGGGCTTCCTCCACCCGATCTAAAAACACTTTTTTCAAGCCGGGATGGAAGCCAAAATAATCGGTCATTACCATTTCCACATCTGGATAGTGAGCCTGAAAACCCTCAAGCCACCCCTGGATCCGTTTCATTAACACCCCGGTAAACAAAAGATAGGGGAGAATCACAATCCGTTTGGCACCTAGAGCAATGCAACGTTGAATCCCCTCTTCTACTGTTGGTGTCGTTACCCCAATAAAGCAGGTTTCCACCCATTTCACGGGAAGACGTTCCCAGAGGAGACGGGCTAATTTAAATAAATCGCTATTGGCATCAGGATCACTGCTCCCTCTGCCTACCAGCAATAATGCGGTTTCCTCTGGCTGGCGGGATAACTCCTCTTGATGGAAGCCCACTTCTTCCATCCGGGCGTCCAAAATTGAGAATACCTCTTCATGAAAAGCAATAGGCCGGCCATAGGTAAACTTCACATCGGGAAACTTCTCTTTCCCCCGATCAATAGCAGCAGGAATGTGCATTTTAGAATGGCCTGCAGCAAGGAGCATCATGGGGATCATCACCACTTCATCTGCTCCCTGGCGAATACAATTTTCAATGCCTTCATCTACATCTGGCTGACAAAATTCCAGATAACAGGTTTCAATGATAGGGACATCAATTTGCTCCTGAATTCCTTTTACAAAGATCGCAATCTCTTCATTTCCTTCAGGATCCTTACTGCCATGCCCCACAAAGTCGTGGTCTCCTTTCCATGGCTAATCTAACAAACTGGCTCAGACCAACTAAACCCTGCGATTTTTCCCAATCGGCTTAAATATTTATAGAAACGCTCCCCAGGATACCCTTCTTCCCCATAGGTGCGGACAATGTTCTCTACGATATCCACAATCACATCTGGTTCCATTCCTTCTGCTACTAACTGGGCTTGATACGCCTGGCGCCCTGCTGTTTTACCTCCGAGGAAAAGGTCAAATTTCCCACGGCGGTACACAATGCCGATGTCTTCTTTTACCGCCCCATAACAAACCATGCCACAGCCATTGAATCCAATGCGCAATTCTTTAGGCACAGATAGGCCACTAACCCGGGCTTGAAGCTCTTTTGCATAAGGAATAGGATCTTTTTTATCCCCATCACAAAAATCGCAGGCTTTAACAACCACCACATCCCCTGTTGGTGAAACAAGGAGGCCTGCTTCCCTTAACTTTTGTACCCCTTGTTTTGGTTTAGAATCAGCAGAAAGGGTCAAAAGAAGACCATGATGGGGGGTGTATTGGATTTTTCCTTTTTCACCTGCAACCTCTCCAATGGTGATCCACTGATTCGGGGTGAAAGTTTTATTGACCACTCCAGGAGAAACCATACATTCAAAGGTGGACATGAAGGCTGATTGTACATAGGTTGTGGCAGGGTTTGTCTCCCCCTTTTCTTTCGCAACAGTATGTAATGCCCATGGCTCTGCTTCTTCTTTTAACCGCTCATTAAGTTTTAAATTTTGTTCATCCCTGTCCAATGTATATTTTCTGTGATAGCCACGAGGGGTTACCATTTTTTCGTCATAGACAAAAGTAGACGTATTGCCCACAACCACTGTGGTCAACATGCCGATTTCATGCTCTAGCATATGTTCCAGATCTGTCACCACCACAGATTGCTGTTCCCTATATGCGCTTTTAACAAGGCCTACAGGTGTTTGAGGGGAACGATATTGGAGCAGGATTCTTCTCGCTTCTTCAATTTGCCGGGTACGGCGACCGCTTTTAGGATTATAAAAAGCGATCACAAAATCAGACTGGGCTGCTGCATCCACCCTGCGGGCAATCACCTCCCAGGGGGTTAAATGATCGCTTAAACTAATGGTACAAGAATCGTGCATAATCGGAGCGCCAAGAAGGGATGCACAGGAGTTTATTGCTGAAATCCCCGGAATCACTTCGACTTCCAAATCTCTAGATGTTAGCCCTTTTTCTGCCATGACTTCATACACAAGGCCAGCCATGCCATAGACCCCGGCATCTCCACTGGAAATCACACCGACAGTCTTACCTTCTAAGACCACACGAATCGCTTCCTGGGCACGGGCCACTTCTTCCGTCATCCCTGCTTCCATTACCACTTGATCTTCACGCAACAAATCACGAACAAGGTCCACATAGGTTTTATAACCTAGAATCACCTGAGATTCTGCAATAGCTTCCCTGGCTCTCCCTGTTAAATGCCCTTCGCTCCCCGGGCCGAAACCAATCAGTAACAACTTGCCTTTTTTCCCTTCCATTCTCCTCATCCTCCCTAACACAAACATTTGAAAACAACTAAAAGGGGTGCCCTTCTCGTAAGAAGAACACCCCTGTGGGTACAAGTCAGAATAATCATCATAGAATCTACTAATTCTCATTGATCCATAGAAATAAGCAGGAAATCCTATTTTCATCCAACCTGTTCATCTTCCTATTCCTCGTAGGCATATCATGAACTTCAGTACACAGGCAGGTCTCCTGACTTACGAGTCAACACCTGCTCCCCCTTCCCAGAATGGAATCATTCCAGTGGTTTTTTGGAGCAGACTCTTCGAATACAGTGGCGGGACCGCGCCGGAATCACACCGGCTTCCCTTTTTTCATACGTTTACGTATGAACCTATGACTTTTTCCATATTAAGTTTTACCATATTGATGATACCTTAATTTAAGAGAGATTGTCTATACTATTTGCATATCCCCCACCCATTCCTTGAAAGCGGACACTGTTCGGGGAGGCACTTCTCCCTTTTTCAATGTAGCCGGCAACGCCTGCCAGATTTGATAGAGATAAGGAGTTTCTAATCCAATTTCCTCGATTTCCTTTCCCCGGGAAAACACATCAACAGGGGTTCCCTCCATGATACATTTCCCTTGATCCATTACAATCACCCAATCTGACCATTCATAGGCCACATTCATATCATGGGTGGCCATAAGAACCGTGGTTCCCAGATGGTTAATGCGATCTAATTCCTCTAGCAATTGCTTCTCTGACATGCGGTCTAAATAAGCCGTGGGCTCATCCAACAAGAGGAGTTTCGGCTCTAACACCATGACTCCAGCAAGGGATACCCTCTTTTTTTGCCCTAGGCTTAACTGGTGAAGAGGGATATTGGCTAAATCCATAAGGCCCAATTGACAAAGAATTTTTTCCGTCCGTTTTTTAATTTCGTCCTCTGGGACTCTAGCATTGCGCAGGCCATAAGAAATATCATCCATGGGTGTGCCTAAAATGAGTTGTTGCTCTGGGTCTTGAAATACCAATCCAACGTTTTGCCGTAAAACCTTTAATTCTTTTGTCTTATAAGATAAAGGGTTTCCTTTCCATTTGATTTTCCCCTGTTCCGGTTGGATAATCCCAATGGACTGTAAAAAGAAGGTTGATTTTCCACACCCATTATGGCCCAGTAAAGCGATTTTCTTCCCCTCTGGTATGGATAAAGATAACTCATACAAGGCAGGGGATGTGGTCCCTGGATAACCATAGGTTACATTCACTGCTTCCATAATCATTTTTTCATCCCTCATCCAACTCTCACCCATCCTTCAAACAATAACAATAAGCAACAACCAACTACACTTTCAATTTGAAAACGCAGAGAAATACCCTTGTTTTCCATTGGCGGAAGCAGGATTTCCTCTGACAATCCCCTTGAAATTAATCCATGGGTAAGTCCTTTATACCGTTGCATCGTATGGGCAAATAAATGGCCCAACAGCAAGGCGGAATCTCTCATCTTTTGGGAAAAGGAGCCATGGCCTCCCCTGGCTTGCTGTGCAACCAGCATTCCAAAGGCCGTATCAATCAATAAAAAAATAAATCGATACATAACAAGAGAAAGTTCAATCATAATCTGGGGCAATCTTAATTTTTTCATCACCTGTAAAACTTCTAAAAAAGGTATAGTAAATAAAATAAAAAACAAACAACTAAGACTTGATAAAGAACGAAAAAATAAGGAATAAGCTAGGGTTAACCCCGTCTGTGTGACATAAAATGTCCATTGAAATAGGTGAAATGAAAATAGACTATCTCTTCCTGGTTGTAAGGTATGCTCCACTTCAAAAAGAAGAGCTGGTAAACTCATGATAAAAAAAAGCAGGGATGTACCAAGAAGCAAAAAATAGGGTTTCCAGGGAATGCGGGCATACCAAAGGGTCCAAATCATCATCCAGGTAAAAATAGCAACTTGCACAATGGGATGAGACAAGATAGAAAGCAATAAGAGCACCGCTGCAAACCCACTTCTCCATAATGGAGAGATATGGCGTAAACCATTATTGTAAATGAGGGTATCCATTGTAAATTTCATTATTTATCTTTCCTCAAGGACCTGCCTTTAAAAAATCCAATGACATAACCAATCATCCCCGCACCGATGGCTGCCTGCACAGCAAACAACAGGCTTTCTGTTTCACCACCTGGCGGTTCTAACAGGGGTTGAAACCAGGGTGCATAAGAGGGTACGATTTCTTGAATGGTTTCTTCTGCAACACCATCTGCCCCACTAAATTCAGACCCTTTATTTAAGAGCAATGGAAGAACAGCTAAAACAATGACAATGATAATAAGAAACCAGTTCATCCCTTTCATTGATTTCTTCATCACAATACCTCTTTCTTTTTATACATGAGTTTTTCAAGGTCCTGGCTATTATAAGTATGCAACCAGTTGATCACAAGAAGGGTTAATAATCCTTCACTAATGGCTAAGGGAATCTGGGTGACGGCAAAAATACCGGCAAATTTTAGGAAAGAAGCCAGTATTCCTCCTGCTTCTGCAGGAAAAGCAAGGGCTAGCTGAACAGAGGTAACCACATAGGTCGTTAAATTTGCCAGAGTTGCAGCACTGAATACAGACCAACGTTGTCCAACCCCTGATTTTACAAGAGACCGATATACCCCATAGGCTACAAAGGGTCCCACCACTGCCATGGAGAAAGCATTGGCACCCAGGGTCGTAATCCCCCCATGGGCAACAAGCAGGGCTTGAAAAAGGAGGACAAGACTCCCTAAAACAGACATCACCAGGGGGCCAAACAAAATGGTGCCCAGACCAGTCCCTGTTGGATGGGAACTGCTTCCTGTTACAGAAGGAATTTTCAATGCTGAAAGAACAAAGGTAAAAGCTCCGGCCAAACCCAACAATAGTTTCAATTCCGGATGATTTTTCGTAATTTTAATAAGCGACCGAAGGCCAAGAATAAAAAAGGGCAAAAAAATAATCCACCAGAAAAGAGCCCATCCCAGGGGTAGAAATCCCTCCATAATATGCATTGCATAAGCTGATTGGGGATCATTTACCCATAAATACAAACAAAAGCCAGAGACTAACAAAATGAAAGTAATCCCTTTTTGTTTTTTCATAACCCTCTCCCTTTCCATAAAAAAAACACCTTTTTCCAAAAGGAAAAAGATGCTTAATAGGCTAGCTAAGTAAACACCTTTCCATCCTCGTGGATTTCGTGCAAAACATTTACGGCAGGTCTCCTGGCTAAGAATCATCACATTTTCCCCTCCTTCCCATTTCAAAATGAAACAGTGGATTTACCCTGAGAAAATGCTCCTCATTACAGTGGCGGGACCGCATCGGAATTTCACCGACCTTCCCTTTTAAGCTTTAAACAATCTCTTATTTAAAGCACCGTAAAAATTTACTATGCAATTAATAGTTTTATTTAAACCTATGATTTAACACAAATCAAGCAAAAAATTCATTTACGGGTTAACCCCATAATGTCATAGACTTTTTCCATATCCAAATTCTCACGAACGATTTTCCCTAAAGCGGCATAGGCCTGTTCCCGGCGCTCTTTCTCCGTTAACACAGCTTCATCAACTACCGGAACCCCTTTTTCCTGGCGCACTTCATTTAACCAAGATCGGGTAAAGTTACGGTTATGGAAGATTCCATGCAAATAAGTCCCCCAACAACGGCCATCTTCCGAAATGGCTCCATCTTGATGGCCATGTGATAGTTGGATGAGAGGTTCTGTCCCTTCTGCCAAATGGGTCCGACCTAGATGAATTTCATACCCCTCAAGGGATTGTCCCTCTGCGAAGTTACCTCCGATTACAGTCCCTTCTACCCGCACGGTCCGTTTATCACCCTGGAAGATGGTTTCCCCATTTAATAACCCCAGGCCTTCCATCTCCGGATGGTCGGATTCAATACCCTCCGGATCTCGCAATACCTTTCCTAGCATTTGATAACCTCCACAAATGCCAACTACCCTGGTTCCCTTAGGGGCCGCCTCTTGAATGCGTCCTGCCAGACCTGTTTCTTGCAACCAGCGTAAATCATCGGTGGTATTTTTCGTACCTGGAATCAGGATAATATCGGCATCTTTCCACTGATCTGGACTGGAAACAAGATAAACATTTACTCCGGGCTCTTCATAAAGAGGATCTAAATCCGTGAAATTAGAAATACGAGGCAAAGAAATCACAGTAATTCGCAGAGCTTCTGAGTTCTCATCCTGTTTTTTCAAGCGTAAAGTGGCAAGGGAAAGGGAATCCTCCGCTTCTACATCCAATTGGGCATAGGGAATCACACCCAGAACAGGAATGCCAGTATACTCCTCTAACCATTCTAAACCAGGCTGCAACAACTCTAATTTTCCCCGGAATTTATTAATAATGAAGCCTTTGACCCTGGCCCGCTCATCCTCATCCAACAAGGCAAGAGTTCCTACCAGGGAAGCAAAAACCCCACCCCGATCAATATCTGCTATTAATAAAACAGGGGCATCTGCCAGATGGGCCATTTTCATATTGGCAATATCCCGCTCTTTTAAATTGATTTCCGCTGGGCTTCCTGCACCTTCCATAACCAGGATTTCATAGTCCTGTGCCAGGCGGTCTAAGGATTGTTGCAACATAGGGATGCACTTGGGCACAAAATCTTCCCGATAAGCCCCTGCTTCAAAATCTTGATAATGCTTCCCATGGACAATGACTTCCGCCATCATATCCTGTTTCGGTTTTAATAAAATAGGATTCATATCCACTGTGGCTTCAATGCCACAGGCTTCTGCCTGCACTCCCTGGGCCCGTCCAATTTCTTTTCCGTCTTTAGTTATGTATGAATTCAAAGCCATGTTTTGGGACTTAAAAGGGGCCACTCTCCACCCATCTTCGTAAAAAATCCGCCCCAAGGCAGCACATAAAACACTTTTTCCAACATCAGAGGAAGTCCCCTGTAACATAATTGCTTTCACATTCTCTCCCCACCTTCAACGTCTCTATCTTTAGAAAATGATAGTAGTTGCATACAAATAAATCAACAAATTTAGGTGTAAAGACCCTGGTAAAAATTTATGTTGCAAATTTGTGAACACGGGAGTATCTTTAAGACATATTCAAATATTTGAAGATGTATATATAAGTATTCATTAGGATTGGATGGTTTAGATGACAAATAATGATATGCAACGTTTTAAAGCAGATTTTTTTAAGGCTTTGTCCCATCCCTTGCGTATTCGTATATTAGAATTATTGGCCGAAGGGACAAAAAGTGTGAACGAGATTCAATGTTGCCTAAACAGTGAAGGATCTGCCGTATCCCAACAATTAAGTATTTTACGGGGGAAAAACATCGTTGTTGGCACAAAGGATGGCAAACGGGTATTGTATTCCCTTAGAGACCCCTTAATTACGGAATTGTTGGTTGTTACGAAAGAAATTTTCAACAATCACTTAATTGATACCATCTCCATGTTGGAAGAACTAGAAGAACAATAAACTTAAATAGAAAAGAAGTGTCAGAGATGAAGAGCTACTTTATGGGGAGATTTCAGGGGTATTCTTTACAGAATTTTCAAAAAGATCTTCTATCAGGTATTATTGTCGGCATTAATGCAATTCCCCTTGCCATGGCTTTTGC
>CALNBV010000259.1 GCA_937874515.1 uncultured Paenibacillaceae bacterium
CTCAAAAGTAAACCCTTCCCCAAACACTTCATGAACATCATTCACAATGACGAAGGCGTGGGGATCCATTTCATGAACCAAATTTTTTACCCGAACCAATTCGTTCCGTCCAATGATACAATATAACACTTCACGATTTAAATCTGTATATCCCCCCTGGGCCTGGAGTAGGGTAGTGCCACGGCCCATTTCTTTTGTGATTTTCCCGGAAATTTCCCGGTTAAAGTCTGAAATAACCAGGATTGCTTTGCCGGAATAGGAGCCTTCCTGGACAAAATCTATCACTCTGGAGCTTACAAACACGGCAACAAGGGTATACATAGCCAATTCTAAATTTAAATAGAAGAGGGAGAGGGTAATGACAACCACATCAAAAGCAAACATAGTTCGTCCAATGCTCCATCCTTTGTACTTTTGCCCCAAGCGGGCGATGATATCAACCCCTCCTGTGGTGCCTCCTGCCCAGAATACCATTCCAAGGCCAATTCCCACAGTAACACCTGCATATAAAGAGGCGAGAAGGGTATCGTGCATGGGGTGGCGAAAAGGGGCAAAAAGAGACAAGGATAAAGAGACGGCAAGGGTTCCTACGATGGTGTAATACAAAGCGTTTCGCCCAAATACCTTCCATCCAATAATTAATAAAGGGATATTAATTATTAAGTTTGTAATACCAGGATCCCAGTCGAACATGTATTTTAGGAGGATGGTAATGCCTGTGACCCCCCCTTCGGATAAACGGTTCGCAATATTAAAATAGTTCACCCCAAATCCCATAATTCCTGAACCAATGATAATGATTAATAAATTTCGCATATGATGCTTCATTTTTTTAACCTCCTTCGAGGTTTTTGATTTGTCAACCATTCCTATTTTGCGGTAACATAGGGATATGTATGTCTTCGGGAGGTGAAAAAAAGTTGGATAAACAACCCGAAAAACCTTTAACTGTTGACGGGATGCAAGAAATTGTGGATCAATACATCGGCCAATTCAGAGAAGGGTACTTTTCCCCATTGGCGATGATGGCCCGCTTAACGGAAGAAGTTGGTGAACTGGCAAGGGAAATTAACCATTATTATGGAGAAAAACCGAAGAGAAAAGATGAGGAAGAAAAATCCATTGATATGGAGCTTGCCGATTGCCTGTTTATACTTATATGTTTTGCTAATTCCCTTGGCATCAGTCTTGAGGAAGCGTTCCACAGGATGATGCATAAATTTAATACCCGAGATGCCAATCGGTGGACAAGAATTGATGAGGGAGAAAAGAATACATAAAGGAAAGAGGAAGAATGAGAATGGAGAATAAAATAAGAGTTGCTGTTGCAGGTGCCCGTGGGAGAATGGGTTCAGAAGTAGTAAAAATGGTGTTAGCTGATGATACTTTACAATTAGTGTGTGGGATTGACCCAAGAGTAGCAGGAGAAGACAATGACAGTCCTTTTCCATATGTAGCAGATGTAGAAACCGCTATTCGGGAATATAAGCCTGAAGTGCTTGTTGATTTTACTATTCCCGCTGTTGTTAAACAAAATATGATTACAGCCATTAATGCAGGGGTGCGTCCTGTTGTTGGTACCACCGGGTTAAGTGCTGAAGAAGTGCAAAATTTAAGGGATTTATGCAACGAACATCAAGTAGGTGCAATTATTGCTCCTAACTTTGCCATTGGTGCAATTTTAATGATGAAATTTGCTCAGGAAGCAGCAAAATATATGCCTCATGTGGAAATTATGGAATTGCATCATGATCAAAAATTAGATGCTCCATCTGGGACAGCCATTAAAACAGCTGAATTAATCCAACAAACCCGGAATGAAATGAAACAGGGCCATCCTGAAGAAAAGGAAATCATTGAAGGAGCACGTGGGGGATATTATGATGGCTTCCGTATCCATAGCATTCGCCTTCCAGGTCTTGTTGCCCATCAGGAATGCCTTTTTGGCGCATTAGGACAAACCTTATCCATTCGCCACGATTCCATTAACCGGGAATCCTTTATGCCTGGGGTAAATTTAGCAGTGAAAAAGGTAGTAGGTATAAACGAGTTAGTTTATGGCTTAGAACACGTGATGTTTGAGTAATAAAGAGGCCGGGAAGGGATCCTTTCCCGGCTCTTTATTCACATATTCCATAAAGGAGAGGAATGGGCAATATGGCTAAGGATCTTCAACCATTGGATGTATTGGCCTTCGGTGCCCATCCAGATGATGTAGAGATTGGGGCAGGGGGAACCATCCATCAATGGGTTAAGATGGGCAAATCTGTTGGCATTTGCGATTTAACCCAGGGGGAATTGTCCTCTAATGGCACTGTGGAAAGACGGGAGCAAGAAGGGAAGAAGGCAGGAGAAATTCTCGGAATTCAATGCCGCATTCAATTAGGCCTGCCTGACAGAGGGTTAAGGCAGGAGAAAGAACAATTAGACGCTATTTCCCGTGTTATTCGCATCTATCGGCCGGCTGTTCTGTTAATCCCCCATCATAAGGATCGCCATCCTGATCACGTGCAATGCAATAGAATGATAAATGAGGCAGCCTTTAATGGGAAGATTCGCCGATATGAACTATTGGATGACCATGGACAGGCGTTGCCTGCCCATAATATAAAGAATATTTTTACTTATTTCATTAACAGTTCATCCCAACCAGGGTTTTACATCGATATTTCAGAGGAAATTGAACAGAAAATGGCCGCTTTAGGTGCCTATGCTTCTCAATTTGAAAAAAAAGAAGGATCTGTTTCTACACCGTTGACAGAAGGGTATTTAGAACGGGTGCGTGCCCGGGAATACACCTTTGGCCAGGAAATTGGGGTTTCTTATGCAGAGGGGTTTGATCATGTAACGCCATTACAATTAAAGGGGAACTTTCCATGGTAATTAACTCTCTAAAGGCGGGGTGGATGTCATGAAAATCGGGATTACCTGTTATCCAACGGTAGGCGGTTCAGGAATCGTAGCTACTGAATTAGGTAAATATCTGGCTGAAAAGGGCCATATCGTACATTTTATTACATCAGGAATGCCTTTTCGTTTAGGAAAATATTATCCGAATATTTATTTTCATGAAGTAGATGTAACGAGTTATTCGGTTTTTCAATTTCCCCCCTATGATTTAACCCTGGCCAGCCGCATGGCCCAGGTGGCAAAGAATGAAAAGTTGGACCTTCTTCATGTCCATTATGCGGTTCCCCATGCTGTATCTGCTTATTTAGCAAAACAAATGGTTGGGGATCAATTAAAAGTGGTAACCACACTCCATGGGACAGATATTACGGTTCTAGGTTATGACCATACCTTAAAAGATATCATTCGCTTAGGCATTGAAAATAGTGATGCAGTAACCGCTGTTTCAGAGGATTTGATTACCCAAACCCGTGATTTATTACAGGTGAAAAAGCCAATCGAGCTGGTGTACAACTTTATCGATAGCAGGGAGTATTATCCCAGGGAAATGAGCCGCTTTAGAAAAGATTATGCCCCCCATGGGGAACCTGTTTTTATCCATATCTCTAATTTCCGTAAAGTGAAAAGGGTATGTGATGTGGTGAGGATTTTCCATAAGATTACACAAAGTGTATCCGCTAAATTGTTGATGGTTGGAGAAGGGCCAGAAATTCCCGTGGTGCGGGAATTAGCTGATGAATTGGGAGTATCAGAAGATATTACCTATTTAGGCAAACAGGAAGATGTAGCCTGTGTGTTATCCATGGCGGATGTGTTATTACTTCCTTCAGAAAAGGAAAGCTTTGGATTAGCTGCTTTAGAAGCCATGGCCTGTGGGAAACCGGTAATATCCAGTAATGCTGGGGGGTTACCTGAAGTCATTCAAGATGGGGTCACAGGATATGTTTTACCAATAGGAGATATTCAGGGAATGGCTGAAAAGGGAATTCTCCTGGCGACGAATAAGGAATTGTACCAGTCCTTTTCTGAACAAAGTATTAAAAGGGCTCATGGGGTATTTTCCCATGAAAAAATCGCAGAACAATATGAAGAAATATATGAACGGGTGGTCACTGGGAACGTATGCAGCAAAAGATAATACAAGCTGGAAGTGCATGCATTACCAGGTTAGAGCAGGCTGGCTTTTCTGCTTTTTTTGTCGGGGGATGTGTCCGGGACTTACTCCTAAACCGGGGAATAAATGATGTAGATGTGGCCACATCAGCAAGGCCAGAACAAGTAATGGGGTTATTTGAACATGCTATTCCTACAGGGCTCTCCCACGGAACGGTAACGGTTCTTATTCATTCCATTCCTGTAGAAGTGACAACCTATCGCCGGGAAAGTGAATATACGGACCACCGCCATCCTGATTCTGTTTTTTTTGTGGACCATATCGAGGAGGACCTGGCCCGGAGAGATTTCACGATGAATGCTTTGGCTATGAACTTACAGGGAGAAAAAGTTGACCCTTTCCATGGAGTTGTGGATCTGGAGCATAAAATCCTGCGGGGGGTAGGCGATCCCGTTACTCGCTTTAAAGAAGACCCTTTGCGCATGTTACGAGGGATTCGTTTTGCTGTGCAGCTGGATTTCACCATTGATGAGAATACTTACAAAGGTATGAAAGAATGTGCACCGTCTATTAAATATATTGCAATGGAACGGATCCTGGCTGAATGGAATAAAGCCCTCATGAGCAAGGCACCTGAACGGGCCTTGTGGATGCTATATGATACAAATCTATACACCTTTATTCCAGGATTGAATCCTATTGTGCAGGGGTGGACTACTTTTCAAGAGCAAACCCAACATGTGAAGGAGTTGCCCATTCTAGCTCAACGCCTTGCATATTTATTCTTAAAAGGGAATTTGGCTGGACAGGCTCTTCCCATTATGAAATCATTGAAATATGACCGAAAAACCATGGATCAAGTAAAACAACTCATTGAAATTGTAGGAAGGTTGCAGAAGAAGAGAAATGAAAAGGTCTTGTTAGAAACCTTTATGGCATTTAATGGAGAACTAGGACTTCATGGTGCAGCCATTTCTGATTTATTGGAAGTTGAACCTATTCTGCAAAAGGCAATTCATGTTTATAATAAGATGAAGGTGAAGCAATTAAGGGACTTAGCTGTAAAGGGCGACGAATTAGTCGCGTCTCTGCAGCGCACCCCTGGAGCCTGGATTCATCAGGTGTTGACAGAACTATCCCTGGAAGTAAATCTCGGGTTGCTTCCCAATGAGAAAAAAAGTTTAATTGAGAGGGCAAAAAAAATACATTATGACACTACGTGAACAATTATTGCACCTATTTAAGGAATCTGGCAATCAATTTCTGTCTGGTGAAGAAGTAAGCAAAAAACTGGGTGTTTCCCGTACTGCAGTATGGAAACACATTGAAGAGTTGCGGGAGGAAGGGTACATATTTGAAGCGGTTCGCCGTTCAGGTTATCGCTTAGTCACCACCCCTGATGTAATTATTGCGGAAGAAATTAGCCTGGGTTTAGAAACAAAGGAATTGGGACAAAAAATCTATTACTATGCCAGTGTGGATTCAACCAATAATAAGTGTCAGGAATTGGCGAAAAATGGCGCACCCCATGGTACACTTGTAGTTGCTGAGGAACAGGTTGGAGGAAAAGGGCGCCTGGGTCGGGTATGGTTTTCTCCTAAGGGAAAAAATATTTTTATGAGCTTTATTTTACGCCCTAACCTGGAAATCCAACGATGCCCTCAATTAACTTTATTAAGTGCGGTTTCAATCGTCGAGGTGATTCGGGAGTATTATGGTATTGATGCCAGTATTAAGTGGCCCAATGATGTATTAATTAAGGGCAAGAAAATATGTGGCATCCTTACGGAATTAAATGCGGAAGCAGACCGTATTAATTGGGTTATTATTGGCATAGGAATTAATGTGAATATAGATGAAAAGGATTTACCGCCAGAAGTGTTAGAAGTAGCTACATCACTTCGTATGGAAAAAGGAGAAAAACTCCTGCGGGTGCCTTTAATCCAACAAATATTGAAACGGTTTGAAGAGTTATACGATTTGTATTTGGCTGAGGGATTCTTGCCAATTAAAGGCCGCTGGGAAAAGCAGGCCATTACCATTGGCAAAAAAGTGACCATTCGTACCCTGCAAGGCTCTTTCACAGGAATCGCAGAAGGAATTGATGAAACTGGCGTTCTCTTAGTTCGTAAAGAGGATGGGACAATACAACAGGTGTACTCCGCTGATGTAGAAATACATCCATAATTCCCTTTTTTCAGACTTTAAAAATTAATTTGATTCTGCTATAATTATCTATGGACCGTATCTGTCATAGAACGGTACTATACTGGTTAAATGAAATGGATAAATGGCTAGCGCCAACCCTTACAATAGAATCTGCTCTGAGCCGAATGAGGACCGAGACAGAAGGAATAATGGGATAATCATGACCAAACATGATTTTTCTGCGCCTTCTCACATCGGGAAGGTGCTTTTTAGTCTTTATAAAAAGAAATCCAGCTCTAAACACCAGGAGGAGGAATCAAAATGTCAGGCAATGCACCAGTAACTACAGCTTCTTTAAGAGAGATGAAACGAAATAAACAACCCATCGTCATGTTGACCGCTTACGATTACCCTTCAGCGAAACTGGCAGAAGAGGCTGACGTTGATATGATTCTCGTTGGTGATTCTTTAGGAATGGTCGTTCTTGGTTATGATTCAACCATACCTGTTACCATGGATGATATGATCCATCATACGAAAGCGGTAACACGGGCAGCCCGTCGAGCCTTCGTGGTCACAGACCTTCCTTTCTTAACCTATCATGCTTCCGTTGAAGAAGGATTACGGAATGCTGGGCGAATTATGCAGGAAGGATTGGCTAAAGCAGTGAAAGTAGAAGGTGGAAAAGAGCTTGCTCCTTTCATTCGCCGTTGTGTACAATCTGGAATTCCTGTTGTTGGGCACCTGGGCTTAACCCCTCAATCTGTTCACCAATTTGGCGGGTATAAGGTGCAAGGGAAAACAGAGGAAGCAGCAGCAAAATTGCTGGAAGATGCGTTAGCTATGGAAGAAGCCGGAGCTTTTATGGTTGTTTTAGAATGTGTGCCCCATCAATTGGCATCTCTTGTAAGCAGTAAATTGTCCATCCCTACCATTGGTATTGGTGCTGGAAAGGGATGTGACGGACAGGTGTTGGTTTTCCATGACATCCTTTCTTATGGGGGAGGAAAAGTCCCTAAGTTTGTTAAAAAATATGCAGATGTTGGCCAAACCATTAAAGAAGCAATCAGCCAGTATGCCAATGAAGTTCGTGGAAAAGATTTTCCAGAACAAGCCCATACTTTTACAATGGATGAAGAAAATTTAGAGAAACTATATGGCGAAGGGGTTAAAGCATGATCACGGTGACCAGCATCAAGGAACTGAAAGAAGTAGTAAATAAAGTACGAAAAAATTCCACCGTTGGTCTCGTTCCAACTATGGGATTTTTGCACGAAGGCCATATGAGTCTTGTGAAGCAAGCAAAAGAAACAGTTGATTTCGTTGTGATGAGTATTTTTGTAAACCCTACCCAGTTCGGTCCAGGGGAGGATTTTGAAAAATACCCAAGAGATTTAGCAAGAGATGAACAGTTGGCCCGTGAAGGGGGAGTGGACCTTCTCTTTACTCCAACGGTTGAGGAAATGTACCCCAAACCAGGGAGAACAACAGTTCATGTATCGGGAATTACAGAAAAGCTATGTGGAGCTTCTCGTCCAGGCCATTTTGACGGTGTTTCCCTTGTGGTTTCCAAGTTATTTCATCTGGTTCAACCGGATTATGCCTTTTTCGGTTTAAAAGATGCACAACAGGTAGCTGTGATTGAGCAAATGGTACAGGATTTGAATTTCCCAGTGACAATTGTTCCCTGTGAAATTGTACGTGAGGCAGATGGATTAGCATTAAGCTCTCGAAATGTTTATTTAAGCCCTGAGCAACGAAAAGAGGCACTTATTCTATCCCAATCCTTAAAACATGTTAAGGAACGTTTCCTAAATGGGGAACGAAATGCAGAAGTATTGCGCCAGGAGGCCATTACTTTAATTGAAGAAAGCCCTTTAGCACAAATTGATTACGTTTCCCTTCTTTCTTATCCTGAATTGGAAACGGTTTCCTATATAGATTCACCAGCCATTATTGCTCTTGCCGTACGGTTTGGCAATACTCGATTAATTGATAATGCATTATTGAAAAATTAAATAGAAATTGCAGGGGAGTGGGATACTTATGTTTCGTTTTATGATGAAGGGGAAAATACATCGCGCAACTGTAACAGAGGCGAATTTAAATTATGTGGGCAGTGTAACCATTGATAAAAACATTATGGAAGCAGCGGATATTTGGCCCAATGAAAAGGTGCAAATTGTGAACAATAACAATGGTGCCCGTTTAGAAACCTATGTTATTGAAGGGGAACCTGGAAGCGGAATTATCTGTTTAAACGGCGCTGCAGCCCGTTTAGTGCAGCCAGGGGATCAAGTCATTATTATTGCTTATGGAATGATGAGTGAGGCAGAAGCAAAAAATTATCAACCAAAAGTGGTTATTATGGAAGATAATAATAAAATCGCCCAGGTAATGGGTGAGGAAATTCATGCCACTATTTTATAAAAATTTGCAAAAAACCTAAGTTTTATTGGTTCATATAGACTCCCTTCTCGTGGAAAACTGTTAGTAACGGTTTTTGAGAAAGGGGGTCTTTTTTACATGTTGCTATCCCAGTATTTTGCATCTTTAAAAGACCGTTTAGAAAATATTGAAGAAGTATTGCTTCACACATCAGAAGAACAAAAAATTGAATTATATAGGGAAGTGCTGGCTTTTCGCCAACTTAGTGATCAGGTGGTTGAGGATTGGTTGCAATTCGAAGAAAAATTAGCTATGGTGCAACGGATGTTTGAAATGGAGTCAGAGCCAGAAGAAGAAACCAATTGTTCACCCCAACCTAAAGAGAATGAAGTTCTCCTTCCCCGCCATTTATCTTTTCAATTTTTACAGGGGAAAGGATACTTTGAATTATCGATGTATGATGAAGCGGTGAAGTCCTTTAGCCATATCATTCGCCAGGAACCTGATATGGAATTAGCCCGCCTATACCTTGCTTTTGGCTTTTTAATGTCACGGCGTTTAGAAATGGCCTTTCGCCAATTTCAATTGCTGGCGGAAACCACATCCTATCCCATTTTTGCTTCAGTTGCTTATAATGAAATGGGCGTGATTTCCGTGTTAGAAGGAAGACCTGATCAGGGACTTGTATGGTTCAAGGAGGCCTTAGAACGTTATCCCCGGTTAACGGAAGCCCGGTTTAATGAAATCCTTACATTGTTTTCCCAGAAACAATATGAAGATGTGGCAGAAAAAGCGGAAGCCCTGTTTGCGGAATGTGACGATGATTTGGAGTTAAACCTTCTTTATGCTTATGCCAGTGCCCAGCTTGGTAATTTGGAGGATGCACATATCTCCTTGCAAAGGTGTGAAACCCTTTGTGATTCTGTCCATAGCCTTTTTCCGGTAGCGGTCTGTTATGAGAAGTTAGGTTTTTACAGGGAAGCTTATCATTTATATTTTGCAATGCTTCCTGAATTAAAATCAGACCCAGCTGTTTGGCATGGATTGGGTTGGACCCTCTGGAAAAGTGAACAAGATGAAAAAGCCCTCTTTTATTTAAAACGGGCGTTAACGTTGAATCCTACTCAGGCAGATTATGCCTGCTCTTATGCCTGGGTTTTATTAGGGCTAAATGAAGTTGAAAAAGCGCAAAAGGTATTCCAACGAATTGTGGAAAATCATCAACATCCTCTTTCTTATTCTGGCCTTTCCCATGTTTCCCTTTTACAAGGCCTACATAAGGAGGCAGAGACCTTTGCAGTTAAAATGGTGAATCATGAAGACCAGGTAATTCAGGGTCTAGGGCATTTTCACATGGGAAGAATCTGCTTTGATCAACAAGATTACGATGGAGCATTGTCCCATTTTACAACAAGCCATCAATTAGCGAACCTTAAAGAAAGCCAGCTATATTCTGGTTTAGTCCACTTTATGAATCAAGAAAATGAAAAAGCAATGGAAAAATGGGAGCCTTTGTTGTCTGTACCGGTTCATTTTTGAACCGGTTTTCCTTTTTTTTGTAGATGAAGGTTATTGCAATTATGGATGGAGTCATTCAGAATAAGAAGATAAGCTCTTTTTCAAGTTTTCCAATGAGGTGAAAGGTTTGAATAAATACCTTGTTATAGATTTTGAAACCACAGGAAATAAACCCAAAGACGGGGACCGTATTATTCAAGTGGGAGCGGTGCTCGTAGAAAATGGAATGATTGTGGATCGATATGCGACACTTGTTAATCCTGGAGTCATGATTTCACCTTTTATTGAAAATTTGACTGGAATAACAAATTCAATGGTACGTACAGCACCAGATATAGAGGAAATTCTTCCTGATTTATTAAGGTTAACCGATGATGTTGTATTAGTAGGCCATAATATTTATTTTGATTTATCCTTTTTGCAAAATGCTTTTATCGAAGGGGGTTATTTACCCTTTGCTGGCTTAGTGTTAGATACAGTTGAAATGGCACGTTTGCTTCTTCCTTCCCAGGACGGATATAGACTAACGGATTTATCCAGTGAATTAGATATCCCACTGGATCGTCCCCATCGTGCAGATGAGGATGCAGAGGCTACAGCTAAGGTTTTCATTCAGCTTTTGCAGAAAATGAAGGGATTGCCCTTAATTACCATACAACGGCTCAAGGAGTTAACCCGTTCCTATCAATCAGATCTATCTGAGTTATTAAAATCACTGGAGAAAGAAAAGTTGTTCCATACCCGGGAAGAAACTGGGATCGATGTGTATCGCCAGCTTTGTCTGCGTTCAGAACAAAAACAGAAAATGGTGGATGATTCCCCTATTCCTGAAGATTTCACACTTTTTATGGACCAACTGGTTGCTGAAGGAGGGGGGTTGGAGAAAAATCTCCCTGGATTTGAATGGCGCCCATCCCAACTTACCATGATGAAACAAGTCTATGATTCCTTTGAAGATGGGAAACATTTAGTGGTTGAGGCAGGCACAGGAACAGGGAAATCCCTGGCTTATTTAATTCCTGCCGCCTATTGGGCGAAGCAAGAAGGAGAGAAAGTAGTCATCTCCACCCACACAATCCAGTTGCAAGAACAATTATATAGCCGTGATTTGCCCCTCATTAAAAAGATTTTTCACAATGGAATTAAGGATCCTGTCCTACTAAAGGGACGCAATCATTATCTCTGTTTGCGAAAATATGAACATAGTTTACAGGAATATCATGAGAATTACGATTTTCAATTAAGTAAAGGGCAAATTCTTGTTTGGTTAACGGAAACAGAAACAGGGGATATTGAAGAAATCAACCTTCCTTCCGGGGGCCAATATTATTGGAAACAGGTGCAAAGTGATGCAACGTCATGTTTAAATCGCCATTGTCCCTGGTTCTCTCGTTGTTTTTATCATAATGCCCGTCGCAAGGCCCAGCAGGCTGAATTAATTATAACGAATCATTCCCTGTTGTTTACAGATATTCAGGCAGAACATCGAATTTTGCCTGCCTATCGTTATGCAGTGATTGATGAGGCCCATCATTTTGATGATGTGGCAAGCCGCCATTTAGGCCATACCCTATCTTCCTTCCAAGTGGATAATACCTTTCAATTTCTTGTTTCCGAACGGGGTGGGGGATTATTAGAGGATTTGGAAAAGACTCTCCTGCAGGAAAAGGAAATCAAGGCATCTATTGCTGAATTGTTCGGCAATCTTCCTATGGATGTTCGCCAGTGTCGGGATTCCTGGCGGGAAATGTTCCAAATTTTGCACAGGTGGACCATTGAAAAAGGAAAAGAAGGGGATGAAATTGGCCATACTCATTTTCGTTATAAAAAAGGAGATTTACAAACCACTGTAGGAAAAGGGCTCCTGGCAGCGGTGCAAAATTCTCTGGAATGGACTGCGCCTCTTAGCAAGAAATTAGAGCAATTATCAAGGCAAATTCAAGAACAGATGGAGTCCATGAGTTTAACCATGCGAGGTCTTGTTTCTGATTTAAACGGAACCATACAGGATTTATTAACAAATATGGAATTGCTCCACAGCATGCTGTTATCTGTGGATGAAGAAAATGTTTACTGGGTGGAGTTAGACAGGCGGGGTTTCCGCAAAGGCATCTATATCAATCAGGCACCCCTTGATGTTTCTACCCTGATTCGCAATTTGTTTTTTGACCATAAAGACAGTGTGGTTTTAACATCAGCAACCATGAGTGTCAATGACTCTTTTCGCTATGCCCTGGAACGATTGGGAATCAATGATTTATACAATGAGAATTTAGTGGAAACATCTCTGCTTCCTTCACCTTTTAATTTCCCTGAACAAGCCCTATTATGTGTTCCATCGGAAATTCCCAGTATAAAAGATGCTACTGAAAAGGAATTTATTCAATCCCTGGCCCAATCCTTAGGGGAAGTAGCACGGGTTACTGGCGGGAAAATGATGGTGTTATTCACCTCCTATTCCATGTTGAAAAACGTGTATACCCTATTAAAAGATAACTTATCTGGTTCCGGATTTATGGTGTTAGGCCACGGCATTGATAGCCATAGCCGCAGCAAGTTAACCCGGAGATTCCGCACCACAAAAAATAGCATTTTATTAGGGACAAGCAGTTTTTGGGAAGGTGTGGATATTCCGGGGGAAGATTTAAGCTGTTTAGCGATCGTCAGGTTGCCTTTTGTTCCTCCTAATCATCCTTTACTCGAAGCCAGAACCCTTAAAATGAAAGAAGAAAGAAAAAATCCTTTTATCCAATTATCTGTTCCACAGGCGGTCATCCGTTTTAAGCAAGGGTTTGGTAGATTGGTTCGTACAATGTCAGACCGTGGTGTGGTATTGGTTTATGACCGAAGAATCATTGATACGACCTATGGGAAAATCTTTATCAATTCGTTGCCCAAAACCCCAATTTTAATTAAGCCAACCAGAGAAATTTTGCCTGAAATTTCCCAATGGATGGATACAAAATAAAAGAAGGGAATTTTACGAGTTCTAACGAATTAAATAAAGATAGGATAAGTTCGGGTGACTTGTAAGAAGGAGAGGACAGGCATGAAAACCCTGAAAATTTCGGAAGCGGTGGTTCGGAGGCTTCCCTTATATTTACGCTATCTGAATAATCTCCAAATCATTAATGTTCGAACAGTTTCATCCCAACAACTTGGAGAAGCTCTTGATTTAAATCCTGCACAAATTCGCAAGGATTTAGCCTGTTTTGGCGAGTTTGGCAGAAAAGGAATAGGCTATGAGGTCGATTATTTAATTGGGAAAATTAAAAGCATATTAAAATTGGATCAACCCATTAATGTGGTTCTTATAGGTGCAGGGCATCTGGGCCATGCCATTAGCAATTATACCGTTTATTTAAAAGATAATATGAAAATTGTTGCCATCCTTGATAATGACCCGGGAAAAATCGGGCATATTACTGCAGGAATTTCCATTGAACCACTGGATCATTTAAAAGAAATCGTGGAAGCAAGGGGCATTCGTGTAGGGATTATTACAGTTCCTGCTGAAGCAGCCCAAAAGGTTTGTGATTTGCTGGTTGATGCTGGCATTCACGCCATTTTGAACTTTGCACCCACCAATTTACGGGTTCCTGACGATGTACGGGTACATCATACAGACTTCACCATGGAACTCCATAGCCTGTCTTATTATTTATAAGTGTACGAAAGCATGAAGACCTTCTAAATTAGAGGGTCTTTTTTTATTTTGTAAGGATTTTTATCCAAAAAATTCATTCACAAACTCTACAATACTGCAAAATTTGCTTCTCATATATGATGTAATTATGGCATTTTTAAATTTTCAGAAAGGAGTACGTCATTTGTTTAAACAGTTTATAGGTTATTTAAATCATCTTAGAAAGACGTAGGAGG
>CALNBV010000260.1 GCA_937874515.1 uncultured Paenibacillaceae bacterium
AAGATCCTAAATCCTGTGCAGAACGGGAACTCGTAGAGGAAACAGGATTTAAAGCAAAGGATATGGAACGGATTGCTTCATTTTACACTTCCCCTGGCTTCTCTGATGAATTAGTTCATCTTTATCGTGGAAGGGGATTAACGGCAGGAGACGCACAACCCGATGAAGATGAATTTGTAGAAGTGCTCTATTTATCATTGCCTGAAGCGAAAAAGTACATCGAAACAGGAGAAATAAAAGATGCAAAAACAATCATGGCCATCTACGCCTGGGAATTGGATAAGTGAGTGTTTTACAGATCTTCACATTCACATTGGAAGAACCATTCATAACCGGGCTGTAAAAATCACAGGTTCAAAAAATTTGACCCTCTCTACTATCATTCACGAATCTTTACATCGAAAAGGAATGCATATGGTGGGGATTATTGACTGCCATTCCCCGGAAGTACAGGAGGAAATTGATCTTCTTATTGCACGGGGGACCCTTTCTGAATTAGCAGATGGGGGATTAAGATATGAAGCCCATCATGGTGCATTGACGGTGATTATGGGGGTGGAAATTGAGGTACACCTGGGAAAAGGAAACGCCCATTTTCTTTGCTATTTTCCAAATCGAGATGCTATTCGTTTCTTTTTGGAGTGGTACCGCACGAAGGTAACCAATATCCATTTAAGCACCCAGCGTTTATATGGTGATCCCCAGAGTTTGTTGGAAGAGACTCTGAAACATGGTGGGGTTATGTTTCCTGCCCATGCGTTTACTCCCTATAAGAGTGTGTATGGGTCCTGTGTGGATTCCCTTGGAGACCACGTGGATTTAGGAAAAATCCCTGCCATTGAATTAGGATTAAGTTCCGACTCACATCTGGCCAACGGAGTTGAAGAAATTAGGGAGAAAACCTTTTTAACCAATTCTGATGCTCACTCCCTACAGAAAATTGCACGGGAGTATCAGAATCTACACATAAAGGAAGCCACCTTTAAAGAGCTTGTTTTTGCCCTTTGGCGGGTAGATGGACGGGGAGTCAAAGCCAATTACGGATTGCATCCCCAATTAGGCAAATACTATCGTTCCCGCTGTTTAAACTGCATGGAAATTGTCCAGGACCCCTCTGTCGCCCGCTGTCCTTTTTGTGGAAAGGAAGGTCCGAAAGGGTTGGTTAAAGGGGTTTTTGACCGGTTTCAGGAAATCTCTACGTGCCAACACAAGTTGCCACCGACCCATCGTCCCCCCTATATTCACCAAGTTCCTTTAGAATTCGTGCCTGGAGTAGGACCTGGGAGATTAAAAAAACTGTTAGATGCTTTTGGTACAGAAATGAATATCCTTCACCATGCCACTTTGGAAAAGTTAGAAAAAGTGGCGGGAAAAGAAATCGCTAAAAATATTGATGCTAGCAGAAAAGGAAATCTATCATTTTCCGAAGGTGGCGGAGGACTATACGGAAAAATTCATATATAAGGAATAACCCTCTCTTTTCTATCATATATGTAACATATGAAGGATTGGGAGGGAGAATCCATGGTACGAAGCCGTGTAGGACAAACCCTGCAGCAAAAGATTAAGGAAAATTCGTCGCTTTATTTGTTTACCATTGTCTTGTTTATGATGGGTGTCGGGTTCGGCGCAGTAGTTGTGAATTCCATAGGATTAACGCAAAAACAAGATTTGTTTATGTACATGAATCAATTTTTTCAAGAAGTCAAAACAAACAATATTGCTGACCCCATGCTTGCCTTCCAAAATTCCCTGGGAAACTACTTTAAATACATTGGCTTTTTGTGGATTTTAGGATTGTCCATCATTGGAATCCCTGTTATATTAATGATGGTTTTTTTAAAAGGAGTTATGGTAGGATTTACTGTCGGTTTTCTTGTAGACCAAATGCAGTGGCAAGGATTCTCTTTCGCCCTTGTTTCTGTATTGCCCCAAAACCTCATTGTGGTTCCTGTCATCATTATTATAGCCACCACCGCTTTATCCTTCTCTATGAGAATGATTCAAAACCGCTTAAAAAAACAAAATGGAGTTCCAGTTTATTATCATTTAATCTCCTATAGTGTCCTCATCCTCATTATGCTAGGAGCCACCGTTGTTGCAGCGGGAATTGAAGCCTTTATATCACCAAACTTAATGAGGCATATCATTGCTAGTTTATAAAAAAATCTTATCTGCCAGTAAATATGAGTGGTTTCACTCATATTTTTTTTTACACTAAGCGTGCCCAGCAAGCCGTTAATTGCTAGTCGGTGAAAGTCCGACCCAAGTAAGAGCCAAGTCGCTTGGTAGCTAACAGGAAACTGGTGGGGAAACCCTCTGTGATAACGTAGCCCGTAAGGGCGTAGGCATCCATCATAGGAAGTTTTGCCATTAACAAAAGATACACTGATTAAAGTGGCACGATAACCGCAAGCCAAAGAATGAAGAACATAGGAAAGCCGTATGAAGGAAAACTTCACTTACGGTTTGATGAAGGGGGAGCTGAAATAAATAAGGCGACCTAATGGTCGCCATGAAAATTTCAGTTCTCTACTCTACAAAGAAAGTAAACTTTTTGGACCGTAAGGTCCTACTAATAAGACGCTTTTGAATCAATAAATTCGCCGTTTGCGAGCCGATACTAGGGAAACTGAAAGGAGGGCGAAAAAAGCCTTCAACAGTCTCACTTCCTGATCTACCCAGATGTTTTGAAGGCGCGCCCGGATTAAAGTTGACCGTCTGTATTAACATCATTGTCGGCGAGGAAAGGCAATGATTTGATTCAAAATGCGTCTTTTTTGGTAATACTGGTTTTAAAAATAATTTTATTTGGAGTGATATTTGTCACTAAACTCTTTATTGAAAACCATTATCATTAAGGTGTAAATAATTTTATTCTATGGAGGGATTTTGATGGATCGAAAAGTTGTTGAATTAGACGTTCGTGAGGACCTTAAAAATAAATTAGACCCTTTTGAAAAAATTATGGATGTAATTCGTGACTTAAAGCAAAATGATACATTTATCCTGCATGCGCCTTTTAAACCCCTTCCTCTTTATGAGGTGATGAAGGGCAAAGGATTTGTTTATGAAACAGAGGAAATAGACAAAACACACTATAAAGTAACCTTTACAAAAAAAGTGGAATAAGAGGAGGTATTGCTATGATTCTCGATAATCGAGGCTTAGAACCCCCACAACCAATGATACGAACACTTGCAGCCCTTGAAACACTTGGCGAAAAGGAAACATTGACAATTATTAATGATCGTAGACCAATGTTTTTATTTGAACAGCTGGATGAGCAAGGATATCGATATAAAACTGAACAACAAAAGGATGGCAGCTATAAGATTGAAATCTTTCGATAAAAACGGGTGAAAATAATGATTCCACAAACTGCGGGAATGGAAACCAATATCAAATTACCTTTTTCTTTTATATTTATTAGTTTGATTTCCCTTGTTGCTTCTCAAATTATACTTGTTATGAATAGCGAAATAATAAGCAATGGAATATTTAGAACACCTGGCATTTGGTCGGCGGCCCATCTGTTTGTTTTGGGATGGGCCTTAATGGTGGCTATGGGGGCAATGTACCAACTGGTTCCCGTTGCATTTCTAACTCCCATTTGGAGCGAGAAGTTTGGGTTCATACAATTTGGCATCACCGCTAGCGGTATAATCTGGTTTGCACTGGCCCTTTATTTGGCCCCCCATG
>CALNBV010000261.1 GCA_937874515.1 uncultured Paenibacillaceae bacterium
ACGGATTGTACGAACTCCTCGTACGTATCGGCGAATTTGTAGCCTGCTGTGGGCAAACCTAGCTTCTCTGCAGCTAATCGGCGGATACCTTCCCGATCCATCGTAAGTTTCGCCGCGCGAGCTGTTGGTATGACGCGATAGCCCTCTTCTTCCAGTTTTACAAGCTCGGAAGTGGCTAACGCTTCAATCTCTGGTACGATGAGATCCGGTTTCTCCTGTTCGATAATTTCCCGCAACTTCTCCGAATCCAACATATCGATTACATAACTGCGGTGGGCGACCTGCATGGCAGGTGCATGTGCATAGCGGTCTACCGCGACTGTAACCACGCCTAATCGTTGAGCTTCGATAATGACTTCCTTCCCCAGTTCTCCAGAGCCTAGCATCAGCATTTTCTTTGTACTTAACATCGATTGTCCCTCACTCATCTTATTTTAGTACGGCTTGTTGTAGAAAAATAAAGAGGCAAGGAGTAAATCTAACTCCTTACCTCTGCCCAGGCGTACGGCAATTACTCTCTATGTGCTCCCTCATGGATTTCCATGCTCCGCCAGTCACACATAGTTATTTAAGTCTTTAGTTGGATAATACTAAAATCTTCGGACAATTGCAATGTAGCGGCGTGTTTGGATTTTTTATTCGAAAAGTTACTATTTTTTGGATATATAATTTGTGTTATTTTATAGTAAATTAGTTATTTTAGATTGAGGAGGAAGGAAGATTGAAGAGTACTTCCAATTACTAAAAGGGGGTAAAGAAAGTGAGAAAATTTACAAGTTATTTCTTAGGATTCCTGGCATCAGCGGGATACATTGTGTTGACCATAATTTTTTTATTTTTTAATCCTTATACCAGTCGTTCTGTCGGACAAGACACCATGTTCGTTATGACGGTATTCATGATTCTCCCCGCCATCCTCGCATATGTCTTTGTCATATTATCAAAAAAAATAATTGCTATGGTATTTTTATTGGCACTATTACCATTAACCATTTACTTTCTCATTGCCTCAACAACGATTTGGAATTTTTATTTGTTAGCATGGTTCATCCTTCTTTTAGCTATTATTACTCGTCCAAAAAAAGAAAAAACGAATTAATGTAACTGACTTAAGGGGATACATGCGAAGCGAGGGAAATAGAAAGGAGAGAAAAAAGATGAACATTATAAACATTTTTTCATTAATACTGTTTATTTTATTTTTATTCTCTTATGTTTTGAATTTAATTATTTTAAAGAAAAAGTCAGGTATCAAGGCTCTTGTTTTAGCAAAAGGAAATAAAGGAAAATCCATTAATTTCGCTGAATCACTAGTACGGATCTCCACTTTTTTATGGGGTATTATATGGTTGGCAGAATCCTTAGTAAGCAATTGGGTGACGGGATTATTACCAAACCTTTTTAAAAATGAGTTTCTCAACTACCTAGGTTTATTTACAGTCGTAGTAGGTTTAAGTTACTTTGTGTTATCAATGCTTTTTATGAAAACCTCCTGGAGAGTAGGAATAGACAAAAATACAAAAACAAAACTAATCACCAACGGTTTATATAAATATAGTAGGAATCCCGCCTTTGTAGGATTCGACTTCATGTTTATAGGATTATTCTTAACCTTTCCTAATATAGTGACGTTGTTTATTAGTTTACTCAATATTATTTCCATTCATCTTCTTATACTACAGGAAGAAAAACATTTAGAAGCCGTGTTTAAAGAAGATTATTTAATTTATAAAAGAAAAGCTCCAAGATATTTGTAGTTATACAAAACCCCATCAGTTTAGAGGTGGAACATCTTGTTTCTGAGAAAAGTAACTCTATTGAAAGAAAAAATTAAAAAAACTGGTCAATATCCTTTTTCTATCCTTACCATTAGGAATCTGGATACTCTTGAGTTTATAAAGAATATTACTTTTTTCGTAGGAGAAAATGGGTCAGGGAAATCCACCTTATTAGAAGCCATTGCCTATCAATGCGGTTTTAATCCTGCTGGGGGTGGAAGGAATAATATTTACGAATTGGAATCTTCAGAGGCGAAGTTAGGGGATTATATTCGACTATCCTGGCTTCCGAAAATTACCCAGGGCTTCTTTTTAAGGGCCGAAAGTTTTTATCATTTTGCATCTTATTTAGATCAATTAGGACCAGCATCTTATGAAAGTTATGGTGGAAAATCCTTTCATCAACAATCTCATGGGGAAGCGTTTCTTTCCCTTTTTTCGAGTCGGTTTGGACAGAAAGGAATTTATTTGTTAGATGAACCAGAAGCGGCTCTTTCACCAGCCCGGCAACTTGCATTGTTACGTTTAATCCACGATTTAGAAGAAAGTGGACAGGCTCAGTTTATTATTGCTACCCATTCGCCCATTCTTCTGGGATATCCTGATGCCCAAATTTTGAATTTTGATGAGGTTCCTATTTCAGCTATTGAATATGAGGAGACGAATCATTATTTCATTATGAAAGGTTTTTTGAACCGCAGAGAAAAGTTTTTAAAAGAGTTGTTTGAGAATGATGAGGAATAAACCTCCCAGTATGGGGAGGTTTATTTTTTTAACTTTCTGTCATTCTTTTCCGATATAATAGAATTATCATTATATTATTAATAGTAATAGAGATTAATTACGAGGACCAATGATGGCTGTCACGTTAAATAGAAAAGGATTATAAAGGAGCGTTGACAGTGAGAATCCATTATTTGCAACATGTTCCCTTTGAAGATCCGGGATATATTGGGGTTTGGGCAAAAGAAAAAGGGCATTCCATGACAGGAACGAAATTGTATGCCAATGAAGCATTACCGAAAATGGATGAATTCGATTGGCTTGTCATTATGGGAGGTCCCATGAATATTTATGAAGAACATACCTATCCCTGGTTGGCGAAGGAGAAGGTGTTCATTGCTGAAGCAATACGTCATGAGAAGATCATTCTTGGAGTTTGTCTCGGGGCACAATTAATTGCCGATGTGATTGGAGGAAAAGTCATACGAAATCCTGTAAAGGAAATCGGCTGGTTTCCCATTCAATTAACACCTGAGGGGGAAAATTCCCCATTATTTAGTTCTTTCCCTTTACAGCCTGTTGTTTTTCACTGGCATGGAGATACCTTCACTTCATTGCCTGAAGGGACAACCTGGGTAGCAAGAAGTGAGGGGTGTTTTTCTCAGGTATTTGTCTATAAAGAAAACATCGTTGGCTTGCAGTTTCATTTAGAAATGACCCTTGATGGGATTAAAAGAATCCTTGAAAACTGCGGGGACGAAATGACGGAAGGTACATTTATTCAACAAGCAGAAGTAATTCTTTCTCAATCTACAAATATAGAAGAAAATCATAGGCTATTGTACTTATTATTAGATGAATTAGAAGGCCATTGGCTAAATCAATAAAAAGGTAGGGGAGAATGAATGCAAATAAAAGAAAACCCAACAATCGGTTTTATCGGAACAGGTGTCATGGGTAAAAGCATGGCTGGCCATTTGATGGATGCCGGTTATAAAGTGTTGGTTTATAATCGGACAAAATCTCGGGCAGAGGATCTTTTAGAAAAGGGAGCCATGTGGAAGGAAACGCCAAAAGAATTAGCTGCCGCTTGCGATGTGGTTATTACCATGATCGGTTATCCTCATGATGTAGAAGAAGTTTACCTTGGCAAAGAGGGTTTAGTAAACAATGCACGTCCGGGTACTGTTCTTATTGATATGACAACGTCTACTCCTTCTTTGGCCCGCCGCATCGCAGAAGAAGGGGAAAAGAAGGGAATTTTTGTGGTTGATGCGCCTGTTTCTGGCGGTGATATTGGGGCCCAAAACGCCACTCTTGCCATTATGGTTGGGGGAAAAGAAGAAGTGTTTGAGGCGGTGCGTCCCATCTTTGAATTAATGGGGAAAAACATCATCCGTCAGGGGGATGCAGGAGCAGGCCAGCACACGAAAATGTGTAATCAAATCGTGATTGCTTCTACTATGATGGGGGTTTGCGAAGCGGTAGTATATGCAGAGAAGGCAGGATTGGATCCTGAATTAGTTTTGCAAAGCATTTCTACGGGGGCAGCGGGGAGTTGGAGTCTTTCCAACCTAGCTCCACGCATGATAAATGGGGATTTTAATCCTGGTTTTTATATTAAACATTTTGTGAAGGATATGGGGATCGCCCTCGCGGAAGCCGAAGCCATGGGATTTCATGCCCCGGGGTTAGAGTTGGCCAAGTCCTTATATGACCAAATGGTTCAAATGGGTGAAGGTGAGCTTGGGACACAGGCTCTCTATAAGTTAATAAGGGAAAATTAATAAAGAAGACACTGGCCCCTCCATTGAAGCCCAGTGTCTTCTTTAGTTCTATAGCTTTTGATTTTTCAACAA
>CALNBV010000262.1 GCA_937874515.1 uncultured Paenibacillaceae bacterium
GACATATCAAAATGGCGCTGATCACTATTTTTCTGGTAAGATATTGGAATGTATAGGAGGCGGTATTTATCGAACAGGTATACGACGCTACGGTTGAAAAAGCGATTTTAGTTGGTTGTTACCAGAAAAATAGTGATCGGCGCCATTTTGATATGTCCTTGTCTGAGTTAAATGAACTGACACGGACAGCAGGTGCAGAAATTATTACAACGTTGATTCAGGGAAAAGACCAAACAGATCGTCGCTGGTATATTGGAAAAGGGAAAGTTGAAGAATTAAATGCACTGGTGGGGGAACTTGGTGCCCATCTGGTTATTTTTAATGATGAATTATCCCCAATTCAAGTGAGAAATTTAGAAGTAAAATTAGATTGCCGCATTGTGGACCGAACCCAGCTTATTTTGGATATTTTCGCTTCTCGTGCCCGTTCCAAAGAAGGTAAATTACAGGTTGAATTAGCCCAATTGGAATATCAACTTCCACGCTTAACAGGAAAAGGTGCAGAAATGTCTCGTCTTGGTGCTGGTATTGGGACCCGGGGTCCTGGGGAAACCCGTTTAGAAACGGACCGCCGCCACATTCGAAGAAGAATTGGAGAAATTAAAGACCATTTACAGGAAGTAAAGCGGCATCGGAAATTATTGCGTGAACGAAGAAAGAAAAATGAAGCCTTTCAAGTAGCCCTAGTGGGATATACCAATGCAGGGAAGTCAACCATTCTTAATCGTGTGTCTGCTGCTGATGCCCTTGAAGAAGATAAATTGTTTGCAACATTGGATCCCCTATCACGCAGAGTGGAATTGCCTGGGGGACAAACAATGATAATTACAGATACAGTTGGGTTTATTCAAGATCTGCCTCATCATCTTATCGCCGCGTTTCGCTCGACTCTTGAGGAAGCCCTGGAGGCTGATTTAATCCTCCATGTAGTAGACTCATCTAATCAGGATTATTCCATTCATATGGAAGTGGTGGAAGAAATCCTAGAGGATCTGGGTGCCGTCAATATACCCAGGGTTCTAGTATTTAATAAAATGGACCTTGTACAGGAAAAGCCAGTAGCCAGTGTAACTTCTCCCATGCTCTATATATCTGCCAATCGCAAGGAAGATATAGAGGGGCTTTTACAGCAGATTGAAAAAGAAAGAGTCCGTTTATTCCAGGGATATAAATTGCGCATTCCTACCATGAGAGGGGATTTGTATGCCTCTGTTCATCGGGAAGCCCAAATTAATAAAGAAGTCCTCACAGAGGATGGGTTGTTTTATGAAATGGATGTAAGGTGTGAAGAACTTAGCAAAATTAATCCAGAATTAACAGAGTATTTGCAGTAGAGGGAGAGGTCAACTAATGTTTCAGCATTTAAAACATGGGGATGTATTAAGGCCCTATGTGCAGATTGTAGAAGAAATGATTCAACCTCGCCTACAAGAAATAGATAAAATGGCGGAAGTAAACCAATGGAAAGTACTCCGGTCTTTTCAAAAATACCAGGTGAGTGATTTTCATTTTAATCCCTCCACAGGCTATGGTTATAATGATACAGGCAGAGAAATCCTTGAGAAAATCTATGGGGATGTTTTTGGAGGAGAGGCTGCCTTAGTTAGAAATCAGATTATCAGCGGAACCCATGCTATTGCCATTAGTTTATTTGGTTTGTTACGTCCCGGTGATGAATTAATGTACATAACAGGTGCACCATACGATACCCTGGAGGAAGTAATAGGGGTCCGTGGCGACGGAAAAGGATCCTTAAAAGATTATGGAATCCAATATCAAATGGTCCCTTTGCTAGAAAACGGTGATATTGATAAAGAAGGCATTGCGCAAAAGATCAATTCACGTACAAAAGTGATTGGAATTCAACGTTCTCGTGGATATGCTGACCGCCCATCTTTTTCAATAGCCAAAATTAAAGAAATGGTGGAATATGTTAAGAGTTTACGTCCTGATGTGATTGTTTTTGCGGATAATTGTTACGGGGAATTTACAGAGGAACTTGAGCCTATTGAAGTAGGTGTGGATATTATGGCCGGTTCCTTGATAAAGAATCCAGGTGGAGGCTTAGTTAAATCAGGTGGGTACATCGTTGGGAAAGAAGAACTGGTAGAACTGGCAGCTTATCGGATGACAGCCCCCGGAATTGGCGGGGAAGCAGGCGCATCATTAGATACACTCCGTGATATGTTTATGGGCTTTTTCTTAGCCCCACATGTGGTAGGCGAAGCATTAAAAGGTGCTGTATTTACCGCAGCCCTTTTAGAGAAACTGGGATTTGCTTCCACGCCACGTTGGGATGAACCCCGTACAGATTTAATCCAATCCATTGAGTTTGGCAGCGCTGAAGGGTTAATTGCATTCTGTCAGGGAGTGCAAAAGGCGGCACCGGTAGATTCTCATGTTGTGCCCTGGCCTAGTGATATGCCAGGATACGCAGATCCGGTCATTATGGCAGCTGGGACCTTTATTCAAGGGTCCAGTATTGAGTTTTCCGCAGATGGTCCAATTCGTCCCCCTTATTTAGGTTTTGTGCAAGGTGGATTAACGGCTTCTCATGTAAAAATTGGAGTGCTAACCGCTGTCCAAGAATTGGTAGGGAAAAACTTGTGTAAACTTTCCTAACACGTATTGACGAGGAAAGCTGACATGTGTAAAATAAAATCTGTAAAGATGGTTCAGAGAGGAGGATGAGAAAGATTGGGTGATGAACTTCGTCGGAATATGGCATTATTTCCTATGGGAATCGTGATGCAATTAACAGATTTAACCGCACGCCAAATTCGTTACTATGAACAACAAAAACTCATTCATCCTGCGCGAACCAAAGGAAATCAACGCCTTTTTTCTTTTAATGATGTTGACCAGCTTCTTGAAATCAAATCTTTATTAGAAAAGGGTTTGAATATTGCAGGAATCAAACAAGTCATTGAGATGAAGAAAATGGCTGTACCGGTTAAAATCACGGTAATGAATGAACAAACAGAACAAAAGAGAAAAGAACTTTCAGACCGAGAGCTTCGCAAACTTTTAAAACAACAAATCATTCACGGACCTAAACCGGGTCAAGATCCTCTTATTAGAGGAGAACTTTCAAGATTCTTCCACTAATTTGGAGGAGTTAGAGATACTTTAGGAGGTTTTTTATATGTCAAAATATACTAAAGATGATATTCGTCGTTTGGTGCAAGAGCAAAATGTTAATTACATCCGTCTTCAATTTACCGATTTACTTGGGATTATTAAAAACGTTGAAATTCCAGTAAGTCAGCTGGAAAAAGCCTTAGATAATAAATGTATGTTTGACGGATCTTCTATTGAAGGTTTCGTTCGTATTGAAGAATCTGATATGTATCTCTATCCAGATCTTGATACCTTCATTGTCTATCCATGGAACACCGAATATGGGAAAGTTGCTCGCTTCATTTGCGATGTTTACACTCCGGACGGCGAACCATTCATGGGTGACCCACGCCAAATCTTGAAAAAAGGGTTACAAGATGCTGAAAAAATGGGCTTTACTGCTTTCAATCTTGGACCAGAGCCTGAATTCTTCCTCTTCAAATTAGATGAAAACAACGAACCTACAACTGATTTAAATGACCAGGGCGGGTACTTCGACTTTGCTCCACTTGATCTTGGGGAAAACTGCCGTCGTGATATCGTGTTAACTCTTGAACAAATGGGATTTGAAGTTGAGGCTTCTCACCATGAGGTGGCTCCTGGCCAACATGAAATTGACTTTAAATATGCAAATGCTGTTCAAGCAGCTGACCAAATCCAAACCTTCAAATTGGTTGTTAAAACAATCGCTCGTAAACATGGTTTACATGCGTCCTTTATGCCAAAACCTTTATTTGGCATA
>CALNBV010000263.1 GCA_937874515.1 uncultured Paenibacillaceae bacterium
TAACATCATCAAAAGACATTTTCTGATAAGCATAAGAAGGTGATTCAATTAATAAAAAAAATAGTATAAATAAAAACAAAAACTTTTTCAGAGTAATGCCCCCTTGTTGTTTGATTGTCCCTATTTTAAAGCGAAAATAGAATCTTTATTCAGAAGTAAAAAAGGAGACCGTGAAGTTTTCCCTTCACGGTCTCCTTTTTTAACTTTATTCATCATTTCTTTGTTTAACGGCTTCCTCGCCAACTAATTTCATAAAATCCTGAACAAGCTTTTCACCGGTTTTTTCTCCCTTTATTTTCAATAACACTTTCCCTTTTGTACTGATTCCTTTTGTCTGCCCCTGATAAATGAATTTAGTATTATTCTCATCCAGTTTAATTAAAGTAAATGCGGCTTCAACTTCAAGGGATTTAGCTACTGTAAAGCCAATTTTGTTATGTTTCATCGTCTCAGTACTTTCATATTCTAAGTCTTCAACGATATAGGTTTCTTCCCGTTTTCCTTCTTTAAATTTTTGCTGATATTTAGAACCTATGACCCCTTCCCTCTTTTCAATCACTTTGTGCTCAATTACATTAGGCATAATACGGTGTATATTTTCCGCAGAAAATAACTCCCATAATTTATCGATATTAACGGGGATGGTTTTTTCTTTATTCCATTTAATCATCCCATAACCTCCTCTATTGCTTTCGTTTTTTGATACTCCCCACCATATATATGTAACAAGATTGGGCAAAAAAACCTGGAAAGCAAGTTGAAGAATGTTGAATGTGTTAACTGGGAAAACCATCTGTTATTGGTAACGGATTAATTGGTAAAGTAATTTCGATAATGGTACCAAGGTCCACTTTACTATTAATCCTTATTTGTCCACCGTGGGCTTCGATAATTTTATAACTCATCATTAACCCAAGACCAATTCCTTTTTCCTTTATACTGTAAAAAGGTTCATTAAGTTTTAAAATACGCTCTTCTTCTATGCCACCACCCTGATCTACACATTGGATCTTGATGCTTTCTTCGTTTATTTGATCAATACTAATACAAACCTCACCACCAGATGGCATAGCTTCAATGGCATTTTTAATAATATTCGTAAAAACCCGTTTTATTTGGTTTCCATCACAAATGATATAGGGAAGATACCCATCTATTCTCGTTTTAATCTCCACATTATGTATGATTGCTAGTGGAGTAAGTAAAGAAATTATGTCATCCAATATTTTATGTATATCATGTTTTTGGAAACAAATGATTTCAGTTTGCCCTAATAGAAGAAATCCATTGATAACGTTTTCAATTTGGTTTAATTCTGATTTAATAATATTAAAATACTCCTGGTTATCTACAGTAGTAGTTAATTCAATTAATTGCATAAAACCTTTTATGCTTGTTAGGGGATTACGGATTTCATGGGCTACACCTGCAGCAAGTCGCCTGACTACATCTATCTTTTCATTCCTACAGGTTGATTGTTCAATTTGTTTCTTTTCAGTTATATCAAAACATATGCCAACCACTTCATGTACTTGATTTTTATCTATAATTGGGCTTAACCAAAACAATATAGTCATTTTACCCAGGAACTTTTTACCCTCAAGGAAAACGTCTTTGCCTGTCCAGGCTCGCAAATAGTAATCAATAAATTTTGGATTTTTCAGTAAATTAACCTTGGAAATCTCCTTACCAATAATCTGTTCCTTCTTTAATCCCAATCGGTAAAGCAATTCCCCATCACAAAATGTATAAATGAATCTCCCATTTACTTCCCTAAACTTAAAAATTAATAGTTTTTTATCTCTAGTCACATTCTTATACAAGGCCTCTAATACTTTTAATTCAACGAATTCGTGAATAGTATCTTGTTTGGTTTCATTACATCCCATCATATGTAACCACCGCCTTGTATAATATTTATTTCATTAAATTTTTTACTATTTTATTATATTTATAATAGTAAATATAGTGTTTTCTACACTTATATGCATGTGTAATTACTACCAATTGTTTAACTGCTCCTACTAGGTGCCAGGAAGAACATACCCAATCATTCTAAGGGACGCTTAACAAATCATAGCGCGGGGGTAATCCATGCCAGGCACAAATCAAAGCCATGGCTACCCCTGGATGGATTACTTCAGGGAGGGAAGAGGACTGTAACTGAACACCAAGGATTTGGCGAAGTTTCTTAATATCTGACTGTGGATTGCATCCATCCACACGCAAAAGGCCACCATCGGGTTGGCGTATCCCTTCCAAACATTCCAGGGCTGTGGTTTTACCCGCACCATTAGGCCCTAACAAACCAAAAACCTCCCCCTTCTTCACCTCAAAGCTAATCCCATCTAACACAGTAACAGTGCCATAAACTTTGGTTAATCCCTGGACTGATACTACCGATTCAGTCATTTGGCCCTCGCCCCCTCTTTGTATTGCACGATCTATTACATTAGTATTATTAACGAATTAAAGGAATAATAGGGTTCATTTTATACATCGAAAAAACACCCTTTAGCAAAACGTGCTAAAAGGTGTTTTTTTTATTACTTATTGCCTTTATTCTTTCTATTTTGTTTCTGGAAGTTTTTCATGCCTTTCAGGCTTCCCACCATATCGATGAATTTCTGTTTCTCTAACTGTGCTGCAGACATGGTGTTTTTCCGCTCCACAAAGGTCATCTCCCGCTGCAGCTTTTTGTAGTTGGCAAACCTCTCTGGGGATAAAGTGCCCTCCTCAATCGCTTTTCGAACGGCACACTTTGGCTCAGACTCATGACGGCAATCTCCAAAAAAACAATCTTGTGCCATCTCATCAATGTCCCCAAAGGATTGGGTTAGATCCGCTCCTGCAATTTGCAATTCTCTCATGCCCGGTGTGTCAATCACCAACCCGCCATTAGGTAACAATAGAAGTTGCCTGTGGGTCGTCGTATGCCTTCCCTTATCATCATTTCGAAGGCCATTGGTAGTAAGAACCTGTTCCCCTATTAGTTGATTAATCAATGTAGACTTGCCCACACCAGAGGAACCAATAAAGGCAATGGTCTTTCCTTTTTTAAGGTAGTTCAGAATCCCTGTGTATCCTTCATCACTGAATCCTGAGGTCACAACCACATCTACACCAATGGCAACGGATTCAATCTCCCTTAGTTTTTCCTGGATATCATCACACAAATCGGATTTTGTAAGAACAATCACAGGTGTAGACATACTATCCCAGGCAATGGAAAGATACCGTTCCATTCTACGCAAATTAAAGTCGTTATTCAGGGACATACATATAAAAAGGGTATCGATATTGGCAGCTACCTTCTGCACCTTATTCCCTGTCCCTGCTGCCTTCCGTTCAAAGCAGCTTTTTCGAGGAAGAACGTGGTGAATAATAGCATTGCCACCCCTCTGGTCCACCCGATCTACCAATACCCAATCCCCTACCACAGGAAAATCCTGGTCAAAGGTTGCTGTATAATGGAGTTTACCGGATATTTCAGCCTGAATTTCCCCACATTCCGTGATTACTTTGTACAAATCTTTATGCTGTACAGATACTCTCGCCAAATGAAGATTTTCATTATATTTTATAGCTTCCCGAATGTAGCTTTCGGAAAGCCCGATCTCTTCAAGATTGATTTTATTCATTGTTTTTTTGCCTCCCATGGTTTGATAGCCAATCAAGGGGAGGGCAGAATTACATTCTTATTCGACCCGCACCTCCCCTTTTTCTACTATCTCAGCCTGATCCATTTTAAACATGAAAATCAGCTCCTTTCATCATTAATACTTATATTATACATAAGATACCCTGGCTAACGCTAAACAAAACCCTACCATTTTTTATACATTAGTAGGGTCAACGATTTTTATTTAAATTTATAATTTACCAATTGGGATGTCTTTGACATGGAGATTCCTACTGTTTCAAGAATGTGTTGATTGGCAATAATGGCTTTCCCTAAATCTTCTCTAACGCCAATCATCACGACTTTTTTTAGCATAGGCAGCCGTTTTATGGCATGAAGCACCCAGGAACCGCAAGAAATAAGAGAGGTGGAAGGAGACGCCATCATATCTGTATGATGGTCAAACAAAACGAGGGTAAATGGGGATTGAATTTCTGACAAAAGAAGATAGGTCACATAATGATAATTTCCATTCCCGATAAACGCAATGCCCCTATTCTTTCGCTTAGATAGTCTTTTTTTAATTTCTATCAGGGTTTGTAACTCACAATAGCGATTAGCTCCCATAACATCTGAACAATCAATCCATCCCCTGGCAAGCATAGTATTAATCGCCCCATATAAAGTCCCGGGACCAAAAACCACCCGATGATTACTCATCTCTTTTACAAACTGAATAATTCCATAACCATGGAGGGGTTTTTGCAACGATAAGAGGATGTAATAAACCCCTTCTGTTAACGCCCCTCGTTCAGAACTCTCTGGCATTAGTCCTCCCTAATAATTATCGTAAGCCGACTGTCTATGCAAATCTCCCGGATGAATATGTATAATTCAGAAAATTCCATAGACAAATAAAAGGACCTTTGCTACTATCAGATTAAATCTGAGTCCTTTAATTGGAATAATATAGTAGAAGGGGAATGGATCATGAGAATTAAAGCAAGTTTGGAGAAGGTTCCTGGCGGGTTCATGGTTATTCCCATGTTTTTGGCGGCAATCATCAATACCTTTGCACCAGGATTGTTGCGAATCGGGGGATTTACTGAGGCGTTATTTGTAGATGGGGTTTTTCCTTTTATGTCTTTTGTCCTTCTGGCAACGGGTGCCCAAATTAATTTACGTAACGCGAAGACAGCCCTTGCAAAAGGGTTTACTTTCTTATTGATTGAATTTGTGATTGCTGCTGGTTTAGGCCTGTTGGCTTATTTGCTAGCTGATTCCAATGGGCTATTTTTCGGACTGGCCCCACTTGCCATTCTTGCTGCCATGACAAGCAACAACGGTTTAATGTATCTTGCCATTGCCAAACAATACGGCAAAAATGATGATGTGGCTGCATTTGGCATTATGGCCTTAAATACAGGGCCATTATTAACCATGGTTGCCTTATCTATTTTTGGGACATTAGGTTTTACCAATGGATTAATTTCTGCTATGGATTTAATAGGAGTTCTGTTGCCAAGTGTAATTGGGATCCTATTAGGGAATCTGGATGAAGAAATGAGAGAACTATTAGGCAAAGGAGTCAATGCATTAATTCCTTTTATGGCTTTTTCCCTGGGGATGTCCATTAATTTAGAAGCCATTCTTAAAGGTGGCCTTTCAGGTGTTATTCTCGGCCTGTTAACGGTCTTTTTAATAGGAGCGGTGGTTTATCTAGTATATAAAGCTTTGGGGTGGAACCCAATTATTGGTTTTTCCACGGCCACCACAGGGGGAAATGCCGTAGCCACTCCTGCAGCCATTGCCGCTGTCGCCCCCATTTTTGCGGATACAGCAGACATTGCCACGGTGCAAGTCGCAGCAGCAGCTGTAACAACAGGAATTGTTATGCCTGTTATTGTTGCATTTCTTTTTAAAAGAGGAGAAAAGTCTCACAATGATATTCGAAAACTTCGTAAAAAAAATAAGAAAATAAGTTGAATAATGATGTAGGCAATGCCTATTCCGATAAAGAGAAGAGTTCCAACATACAATGATGTATTAATGACAAAGGGATAGATTAGCAAAAGGAGAAAAGTAGAAACCGTATAAGAATATATTCCCTGTTGTCCTTTGCTTGCCAGTGATTGATTCTCCATTTCAAGGGCTTGTTTTCTTAACCCTTGCAAGATTCCCACTCCCACCATTAGATGAAGTGACATAAACACCAATGAAGAAAGAATGCCCAGATGAAAAAGAGATGTGGGTTGAACTCCCTGGTCAATTAGATTGATTGTCCCCCATTGAATGGTGCCGGGAATGGAAAGGATGGCTAATAAAATAAGGATGGGACGAACCCGGGGAAAAGCAAGTCCCTGGGCTTCTAATTTTTTTACCCCTGTTAAAACCATAAAATAGCCAATGAAATCTGGAATCAGATCGATTCTCATCACATTTATATCAATTAGCACAAAGAAAAATCCCCAAAAAAGAAGTCCAATCCCCTGTTTCATTGTTGCTCACCTCTTAATTGTTTCGCTACATCATTGATTTCTTTATTGGTGAAATAGGGAAAATACTGGACATACATGCTTCTTAAAAAGGGTTGTCTATTCTCCCCTTCACCAAGAATTTTAGCGTTTACTTGATATAAATGGAAACCATTGGCATCCTGCCCAGGGAAAGACCACTCATAATTGAATTGAACTCGTTTCCCTTTTGCCAGTGTTACAGGGAAGATGTCTTGTGTAAGGGGTTTTCCATTAACACTTATTTTCAACCAGGCATCCACTGGTTTAGTAGATGAAATCTGCACATCTTTGATTTTCAAAGGTTGATTTGCCTCCCATTGATTAAACCCTGTTTGATCCGAAGAACCTCCACCTGCCATTTGTTCTAATAGCTCTGATTCTTTTGCCTTCACAATGCGAATTTCCCCAACAGGCAAGGTCTTCGTCTGGCCATTTGAAAGATAGACAGTCACATTTTTAAAGAGCCAATCATCCATTTTTTTATCCTCCTTTAACAATGGAACATCGATGGAAAGATACATGGTTTTAAGAAGGTAATGATTATAAATTTGGACGTTATGAGAGGATGTCTTCCGTATCCAATCCGCTCCTGGAAATTGAATACCTGTAATATCTATTTCCTCATTCCGATTAACAAGATAAGAAAGCCTAAAATCTATAGTTCCGCTCATCATATCAACATTGATGGGAATTTCATAATAATGCTTTAACAGTAAAGGATGGGGAAGTTGTTTTGCAGCAAAAATAGTATAATTGCCAATCCAGCTAATCGATACCAGGAGAATCCCTATGATAAGCCACTTCTTTTTCATCAATGATCATCCTTTGCAAGCTACTTTTCCTAATGGTATCACGATTCAATTTGCTTTTATTTACCCCTTTGTGACTTTTCGGAAAATTAGCGAAAAAACTTTAAAAAGGCATTCAGTAAATCGAATGCCTTTTTCCAATACTCATTTTTTATTCTTTCATCCCCGTATAAATCAGAATCGCATCTCTTAGAAATTCTGCAGTACCTGGTTGCTCCTTGTCATAGTAAGCGGTGAATCGTGGATCATCTACATACATCTGAGCCAGGCCAGCATGTGCTTCTTTAGAATAGGTATCCCAATAAAAGCAAAGCCACTTGCGATGGAGGTCTGCCGCTTTTTGTGCCACCTCACCTGCAGGATCCCCAGTTTCCATAGCTGCTTTCAAGGTTTCATTCACTTCATTAGCAAGGCGGGTTACCCCATCGTATTGATCCTGGGTCATATTTTTTACTTGTTCATTAGACTTGTTAACCCAATCATCGCCGTATTTTTCTCTAATTTCTTTGCCATACTTCTTCTCGTTATCATCAATGAGCTTTTGCTTAAAACCTGCAAACTTTTCCTTATCACTCATGTTGATTCTCCCTTCTTTGTGAGCAATAGTTTTATCCACATTAGAGATCAATTGCTCCAACTGCTCTTTTTTTGCAAGAAGTTTCACCTGGTGTTCCCTCAGTGCTTCGACTTCATCAAAAGAAGGTGATGTAATAATTTCTTTAATGTTATCCAAACTCATCCCCAGTTCCCGATAAAAAAGGATTTGTTGCAACCGATCCACTTCTTTTTGCCCATAGATTCGATACCCTGATGAATTCATTCTTGCCGGCTTAAGAATTCCAATCTCATCATAATATCGCAATGTCCTCGCGCTAATTCCAGCCAACTGACCCAGCCCCTGCACTGTGTATTCCATTGGTTTCACCTCCCGCTAACTAAAGGATAAACCCTTACGTTGCGTGAATGTCAAAGGGTTTATTGATAATTCCTATGAATAATACAACCCCATTTTCTGATGTGATTGTATATGTATAAAATTTCCATTTGCTTCATTGAATCCCCCTCTCTTACTATTAGTCGCATTTTACAATAAAACGTTACAAGCTATATTAAAAAAATGGCATAAAAACATTACCAAATTATTCATATATCAATTGGCAAAGATTAACTACATTTTCTTATAATTAAATTAAAGGAGAAGGAGGTGAACAACAGATTTTTTAAGGGGTGAAAAACTAAATATGTTTTACGGGGAGGTTGATTAAAATGGCAAATCCAGGACAAGAACTTTCCAGCCTAGACTTCAAAAACATCATCGGCGGCCCACTTATTGCCGTTGTTGAAGCCCAGGCACAGGCGGCATTGAGTACTGTGAACTTCATTAAATCTGTAGGGTTTAAACAAGGAGACAGTACCGATCCGGAAAACTCCAATACAGGCGAACCTATTTACGTAACATTTAAGTACCCTAAAGAAGTTCAACCCTATCAACCGGCAATACCCTACTCCATTTCTATTAAAGTCACCAATGGAGGCAGCAATTACACTGCCAATCCTACTGTGGATCTTAAGGATGGCGGCGGTACCGGTGCACAAGCAGAAGCAGTTGTTACAGATGGAAAGGTTACAGCAATCAATATTACTAATTTAGGGAAAGGATACACTTCTGCACCAAACGTACACATAACCGACACAACGGGTAAAGACGCTTCAGCAACAGCATCCTTTACACCAGCAAAAGATGCAGTGCGTGCTGAATTCACGGATATGAAACTTGAAGTGCCTATTCTCACCATGCTTCCGATTCCCTTTATCAGGATTGATGAAACCACATTAGATTTTAATGTGAAAATCAATTCCATGGAGTACAAGCAGGTAGATACTAATTTCAATATCAGTGGTGCCTTAGAGGCCAAGGCAAGATGGGGATGGGGTTCCGCCAAACTCAACGTGTCTACCTCTTACCAGAGAAACACAACCCAGGGCGAAAAAGTAGAACGGTCCTATTCCATGGCAGTTCATGTCAGGGCTGTCCAAGAAGAAATGCCTGCTGGCCTGGAAAAAGTATTGGGAATTCTTGAAGATGCCATAAGAGCCGAACCTATTCCTAAAGAAAATAAATAGAAAATAAGGGGTACTCCTTTGACCTGTCATCACTGTTGGTTATTTCCACCTTTTTCAAAGTTAGAGAAGTACTCCTTTCAAAACGCCTTCATTTGAAAGGAATGATTCTTATGCCAAACCTTGGAGATTATATCGGATACTTAATGACGGAAATCACAAATGCGAGAGCACAGGCAGACTATGAAGCTGTCAATATTGCTGAACGTTATGCAAGAGACCCTTACCTGAAACACTTCCCCATTCCACACTTCCGCATGCCTAATGTGTCCGTTGACCTTCCCCTTATCATCAATAATGTAGAGGAGCCTACGGGCAAGTATAGCAATGACCAGATGTTATCCTATATGCAAGCCAAGTTTCGCAAAGTGCTGCCAAGGCATCTGGATAAATTAAGTACTACTAAAAAGAGAAGCCTTACCCTGGATGGCAACATTAAGAAAATAACGGACAACATTTTTGAGGAATATAAGCAATTGGACCACACACCCATTCGCATCACACATCTAGCAGATAAACTGGTATCTTCTATACGCAGTGAATTAAGTCAATTAACTCCCCTTGAACAGAAAGATAACAAAGAAAAAATTGAACAAGTATCTCAGGAACTGAAACAACAACTATATTCCGAGTTTAGCAAATACTTGCATGACCAACCCAGATTGAACGTAACAGCGAATACAAGTGATATCAAAAATGCGGGACCAAAGGATATACTGGCTTACGTTCGTATTACCATTACGGAAGAAGCTTTTGAATGGACAGCGGTCGAGGAAGATAATCAGAAGACTCGTAGACTGATTCCGGAATAAGGTGAATGATAATGTTAAGGATCCTAAATATTGAAGAATTACAAAACATGTTAGGGAAAATTCCAGGTCTCATCCAGCTCTTTGAACAACACGAATCTACTTTTTTTGAATCGGTGAAAAACTGGCTCGGGGAATTGGAAAAAGTGTTAGAAAGCAATCGGCTGCAGGCCTGCTCAGATATTGCGATTTTTAAAGGTACCCTCATTTCCGTAGAACGTGGTTTGGTGCCACCAGGTGTCACCTTTGCCCAACGGAAATCCCATAGGAAAGTGATGGACGCCGTTGCTGTAGAAACATTGAAAAAAGCAAATGAACTCATAAACAACATTATTAATGGACCTTTGGCTCAAATTAATGAGGCTGAAAGGTTAATCCGGCAAATTGCCCCCATAGGGGAACGAAAAGGATTATTTCATCCCCAGGAAGGAAGCCCAGACCGTACGACATATTTAAATCAAACATGGACACGTCTAATAAATGATCCTGACCTGGGAAATATATGCCTTCATATTAAAGGACTGGTTAGTGCCCAGGATATCCTCATCCTGTTAGACCGGAGTTTAAGCGCTTAAATGTGGTATACCGATGATGATCCGAATAAATAATATCTAATCCCAATTTTTCTCCGATGATTTTCATAGTTTTTAGCGTGAAAAAGGATACATGGGTTAAATCTCTCACATAATGCCATTTCAAAAAACGTTCCTCATCTTTCGGATGGAAAGAAGTCATAATGCATAAAATTCCATCTTCTTTTAACAACTCTTTAAATAAGTGAAAGTATTCCAAAGGATTGCTTAAATGCTCAACAACCTCTGTGCAGGTAACTAAATCATATTTTTGGCCAATATATGTTTTTTCCGGTGCATAATACACATCATAAATATCCATAGAATAATTGTAATCCCGTTCTAACACCGTAGCTAATACAGGGGAAGGTCCACTTCCAAAATCCAACCCCTTTTTGCCCTGACCACTATAATTGACAACGGCTTCATCGATAAACTTTTTAAAATAGGCCACATAACGAGGGTCTTCTATGGAGTTTTCATGTTCATTATAAATCGCTACCTCTTCTTCAGAAGAAATGATGGAGTTCCCATCTCTAGAAATAAAGTCACATTCATTACACTGATAATAGTTTAAATCGAATGTTTTATAATAGAATTCCCTGGTTTTACTTCCGCAAATCTTACATTGCCCATTCATATCATTTACCCTCAACTACTATTTTTTAATAAAGAAAACCTGAGTCCATAGGTATGGGACCCAGGTTTTTTGACTTCTACAATAACTCTTTTCTTAATTCTTCTGCTGATTTAGGAGATAAATAGCCTGGTGCAACATCAAATACAGTTTTGGCACCAACCTGTCCTTCTTTGTTTAATCGATAAGCAGCACGAGCATAGGCCACTAGAACACTTGATGTAAACTCAGGATTGCTGTCTAACTTCAGTGAGTACTCGATAATTTCTTTGTGATTGTCACCTGTTGATCCGCTATGAATCACAAATCCACCATGAGGCAATTCAGAATGGTTTGCTTTCAATTCTTCAGCTGTAATAAAGTTTACTTCTGTATTATAGTCTGAAAAGTAATTAGGCATGGTTTTAATCTCTTGCTCAATTTTAGCTTTGTCAGCACCTTCTGCCGCTACTACATAACAAATCCGCTGGTGCTTTTCAGCAGTGGTTAATTCAGGGTTCACACCACTTTTCACTTTTTCTACTGCATCTTCAATAGGTACAGTATATTGAACACCGCCTACAACGCCTTCTACTCTGCGAATGGCATCGGAGTGGCCCTGGCTTAATCCTTTTCCCCAGAAGGTATAGGTTTTTCCTGTTGGCAACACAGCCTCACCCATTAAACGATTAATGGAGAATAAACCTGGATCCCAACCTACAGAAATAATGCTAGTCTTCCCATTTTCTTTCGCAGACTGGTCAACTGCACTGAAATATTCAGGAATCTTCGCATGGGTATCGAAGCTATCAATGGTATTAAACATTTTTGCAAAAGAAGGGCCTTGTTCAGGAAGATCTGTTGCTGAACCGCCACATAAAATCATAACATCAATTTTCTCTTTATATTCTTCTGCCTGGGAAATATGTACAACCCCTACATTTGGCAAATCAATGGAAAGGCTATCAGGGGTTCTTCTTGTGAAAATGGCAACTAACTCCATATCAGGGCATTGTTTAATGGCTTCGATGGTTCCTTTGCCAAGATTTCCATACCCTACAATACCAACTTTAATTTGATTGCTCATCGCGTTCGTCTCCATTTTTATAATTTTTTATATAAATTCTTCTTCAATAAATACTACATTTTAGAGTACAAGACAAGCTAATAATATGAAAAAAATGATATTGTTTTACATTTTTCTTGTAAAATAATACTACCAATGATATGGCGTTTCTTGATAAACATAGTAGTTTAGCCAATTGGAAAACAACAAATAGCTGTGTGCTTTCCATGAATGCAGTGGGCGTTCATTACTATCATCATTTGGAAAATAATTAATGGGAATAGCCGTGTCCAATCCCTTGCTTCTGTCCCGTGTAAATTCATCAGCAAGGGTGGTGGCATCATATTCCAAATGTCCCGTTACCATAATATTCTTCCCCTTATCAGACATCATGATAAAAGGGATTCCCTCCTCCGACACAGAAACCAAATGCAAATCTGGATGCTGTTCAATGGCTTCTTTGGAAACATCGGTATATCGAGAATGAGGTGCATTGAAGATGTCATCAAAACCACGAACCAGGTTTTCCATTGGTGCAAAAACCCGGTGCCTGTAGATACCAAAGCATTTCTGCGGCAGTGCAAATTTATCAATTCCATAATGATAATACAAAGCTGCCTGGGCACCCCAACAAATATGCAATGTGGATGTGACGTGTTCCTCTGACCATTCCATAATCTCCGTCAGTTCTTCCCAATAATCCACATCTTCAAATTCCATTTTTTCTACAGGAGCTCCTGTAATGATCATCCCGTCAAAGCGGCGATGCTTAACATTGGTAAAGGTCGTATAAAAATTATCTAGATGATAACTGCTAATATTTTTGGATTCATAGGTTGATGTCCGCAGGAATGTAATATTTACCTGTAACGGGGAATTGCCCAACAACCGCAATAGTTGCAACTCCGTTTTTTCCTTTTCCGGCATTAAATTTAAGATAATAATATTAAGAGGGCGTATATCTTG
>CALNBV010000264.1 GCA_937874515.1 uncultured Paenibacillaceae bacterium
AATTGTCTCAAAGACTTAGGGAAGTTTCCATACACTTACTTATTAGACGCTTACGAAAAATCGTAAATAATTGGGTATAAAAATCAATTTAAACAATTATAACAATAAGTGAAGTTGTAATAAGTTGTCAATCAAATGATAATTTTTACGAATTTCGTCTCACTCTCATCAATGGATCTCTACGAATATGAATGGCACATTCCTCATTCGATGTATGGTAAACAATCAGCTTGTCCAACTCCCAATTTCGCTTCACATATCCCCTCTAAAATAAATCCATTTGATTAAATACTTTTTTCAATGTTTTCCAGGAATCATTCAGCCAATTTAATAATCGTATTAAAACGAAATGAAAAGATAACAAACGCTATTAAGACGAAGGGAACTCTATAATTATTATATTTCAAAAAAACATCACTTGTAAAAAATGTCTAATTATGTTATTTTAAAACTAGAATAGCACCAAATAATACCAGATTATATTAATACGAAAGGGGTTTTTTTATATTATTAAAGATCAACAATTAGGTATAAAAATAGGTCTCTTTGCAGCAATAGGAAATATAATCTTATGTATTATTTTTTTATTTTTTAACCCCTATAGATCTGAAATTGGGGCAGATGTCATTTTAAGAGTTTTTTTTATGTCTGTTCTTCCTTCTGTTTTGGCAATAGTTTCTTCGATTCTAAGAAAAAAGTTGTTAATGTATCTCGCTTTTTTTTGGTCTCTACCTTTTAATGTGTATATAACGGTCGCATCAAACTCAATTTTATGGAAATTCTTTAGTTTACCATTAACTTTATACCTGTGCTCAGCAATCCTTCAGGGTAAAAAAAATGAAAAAAAGGGAGGGAAAAAGTAAATGATTCAAAAAAAGAAAGTATTTATTCTTTTATTTACTAGCTTAATCGTACTATTAAGTCCCATAAGTTCAGTCTTTGCTCAAGAAACAACTACCAAAAATTTACTCCCAGATAAAGATAGTTTAACTCCATTTCAAAATATAGAGTATACCACAGATGGAAATGTTGATCATGTTAAAGTCAAAGGAAATAAAAAGGCAGATGGTCAAGCTAAAGCATATCATATTAAAATAGACAAAAACAAAGGAACCTATAAAGTAGAACCAACTGATTTACCATCTAATTTTGAACAAATGAATACTACTTCAAATCAAAAAGGAACACTATCAACACTTTCTACTACGACTTATAGTGGAGGTGTTGAAACTATTACAGATGATTCCGTAGGAGAAGATTTATGTAAAACTCGGCTTAGTTTAAGCTGGTATGATTACGGTACTACAATAAGCCATAATTATAGTTTGATGTCTTATTGGGCTGCTAATCCATCAATTTTTGGAACACATTGGTATACTTCAAGTCATCGTTTAGGTAGTCCATATTTGTATTATGGAAATCAAAAATTAGATGTTGATGCATCAGCAAGTTATTATAACTATGATTTCCTTGATGATGATTTACGTACAGATGTATCACATTATATAAAAAATACTGCTTTAAATAATGGCACTTTTGATTATGTTGCAGATTGGGGCCGTTCAGGAGAAAGTTGGGTTACTTTAGATTTAGATATAGTCGTATATTAATTTTTAAATGAACAATTTTTAACCATTAGACCCGACCCCAGGAACGGGGTCGGGTTGTCTCTAGGAATTAAACCGGAGCCTTTCGCTCGGGGACACCTAAAAAATAGAAAAAATTGATTTATCAAAAACGAGATCCAGTAGAAAATAGGTCTCGTTTTTTTAATTTTTTGCTGTAGTTTATATAAATGTATAATATTTTGAAAAACTAATTTTTACCACTTACTTTACAGCCCCTAGTGACAGCGACGCTGGTATTACCCTTAATTGGGAGATTATAAAGCTTAGGCATTCTCAATGTGTTTCTGTCCGAAATTGGGGAGAAAATATTATAAATAAATTGCAGTTAGATGATGTATTTTTATTTAATAATTAATTGGTACAGAAGTAACATCTTGGATTTATTATAAATTAGGATCTATATCACTAATTAAACTGAATGATAGCTGATTAATCTCACATAAAAAAGGAGACGGTTTTATCCGTCTCAAATCTAAGGGTAAATATTAAAATTGTATTTTTTATTCTGGAAGACCGACTTGTGCTTGCCAAACTACTTTGCCTCTAACTGGTTCGTCAAATGAATTAGATTGAGCAAATGCAACTACTCCAATGACTGCAGATAAAATGCCCATAATTAGAAGTGAGGTCAATAAACGTTTCATAAAATAACACCTCCTTTCCTTAAAGTAAAACAAAAAACTATTGAATAGTAATTTTATTTACAAAATTAACAGCCCAAGGTACTTTGGATAAAAATTCTCCTTTTTCATTTTCGTACCTTTCAAAGGGACTTTCAATAATCATAATTATTAATTCATGTTGTTTGTTATCTGTGGGAAAAGTATCTTTAATTGGTAAGCTAATTAAACCTTCAGAATTAGATTTGCAAAAACTTTGATCAAAAATATCAATTTGGCGATTATCGATCATTGTAACTAAAGCATACTTTTGGTCTTTATTTTTCGAAATAAAATTAAGCCATAATTCCTTATTTGTTTTTGTATTTATAAGTGATAAAGCATCTTTAAGATCCGAAGGGTTCTTATTCTCTGTAATAAATTCCATGTTTTTTGGTAATTCACTTTTAAGTGTTTCTATGTTGGAATACAGATGATTCGGAGGCGTATCATCACCTACAATAATTGTTGCCCTTCTTGCAATAAAAGTTTGCTCAGGAGGTACGATTTTATTTTCGTTTAGATGTACATCGGGTTTTCTAACTGCTACTACAATAAAATCATGTCTACCTGATGGTATATTTTGTACATTTATATCGAAATTCACTTCAGAATCAGGCTCGGTAACTATATCAATAACATTTTTACTTTGACCATTATATACAACAGAGATTTGTTTGTAATCTAGAAGGAAGAAAAAGGAATATGTGTTTTTTTCAGGGAAATGGTTTCCTAACTTAATTTGTGGAGTAAAAGATGAATTGTTAGATAATTTGAAAGTAAATTGTCTTTGAGTAAGTGCAGATTCATCTTTCACACCAAGTATCATAGTTACCATTCTAGATTGATTAGGATTCTTACTTTCTGTTTGTTGATTATTTGAACAACCAACAACAGTTATTAATAGGAAAATTACAATAATAAATTTTTTCATTTCTCAGCACCCCTTTATTGGAAAAAAGGAATCACGATTAATTTTCGTGACTCCTTAACTTTTTAAAGGACACTATCGTCACTAGACCAACCTACTTGAACATCCCCGTCATGAGTTGCTGAGTGATGAGAAGAAGAATAAAAATCACTCCAAGTATTAGAGGAAATAGCACTTGTTGTAGCAGTTGATACGTTTTTACCATATTGAACGTCACTGCTTAAATTTTTTAAACTTTCGTCTTGATAGAGGTAATTAGAAGCTCCGATAATTTCTATTGATTGTCCTGCGGTGGTAGAACCATATGAAGCAACAGTTCCCCAAGTGGGTTTGTACATTTCAGTTTCACCAAAAACAAAAACATAATGTTGGGCACTTACATCTCCTGTACCGCCAGTACTTAAGTTTGCTTCCCAGGTTACTTTCCCTTTTTCTTGTTTTGCTGTTTGCTTTGGTCCTGCTGCAAATACACTTGATCCAAATGTCAACAAGCTAGCAGTAATAATCAAACCTATGATTCCCTTCTTTTTCATAAAAAATCCCCCTGATGAAATTATGTAATCGAAAAGGGTTATACCTTTTTCAATTACATATATTGTATTTTTAAATAAAATATTAATCAATATCCAGTAACGAGATATTAAGGATAAATTGTTAACATTTATATTAATAATAAAATACAAGATGAAAGGATGCAGTAGGATATTAAGTAAAAACTGGACATTAATTCATTGATATTTTTATTCTATAAGAAAATTTAATGTTTATCATCGAAAAAACTATAGTATGATACCCTGGTTATGGTACTTTTCATATATTTTTCATACTTTTTAAGCAAAAAATCGTGTTAACTAATTGATTACTATTATAAAATCTACATAAATAACGATAGTATATAATTTTAAACAATAATAGGAGGTGTTAGTTATTTTATCCTTTAAGAAGCAAAGAAATATATCTGTGATTATTTTGTTTTTATTAAGTTCTATTATTTTTCTTCCCCAATTTTTTAATTCAAAAGTTCATGCTAATGATTCGAAAGTGGAAAAATGCATAATCTCTCTAAAGAATCCATCTGATCTTTCATCTTTTGATTTAAATAAGGTAAAGGTAAAAAAGAAATACAAAAATTTCCCTTTTGTTGCCGTTGAAATTCCGGAAAATGAAATTCAAAAAGTAAAAGGTAATCCAAATGTGTCCTTTATTGAAGAGGATGGAAGTATCCACGGACTCAATCAAGTTATACCGTGGGGTGTATCAAGTGTAAATGCTACTAGTGTATTTACTAAAGAGGTCTACGGTTCAGGTGTAAAAATAGGAATTTTAGATACAGGAATTGATTATTTGCATGAAGATTTAAATGTTAGTGGTGGTATAAGTTTTGTTGAAGGGTCTCCAGATTTTTATGATGACAATGGTCATGGGACTCATGTAGCTGGTATTATTGGTGCTTTAAACAATTCTATTGGAGTTGCTGGCGTTGCACCTAAGGCAAATTTATATGCAATCAAGGTTCTTGATAAAAATGAAAACGGTAACTATAGTGATGTAATATCAGGAATTGATTGGGCTATCAGTAATGGTATGGACTTGATAAATATGAGTTTTGGAGGGGATACTCCTTCACAGAGTTTGCAAATAGCTGTCGATAAAGCCTATTCAGCGGGGATTCTCTTAGTTTCTTCTTCAGGAAATAATGGGGATAATAAAAATGGATCAATTACTTATCCAGCAGCACTAAGTTCAGTAATTGCAGTTGGAGCAGTAAATGAGCAAAATAAAAGAGCTTCTTTTTCAAGTGTTGGAAAAGAATTGGAAATTATGGCTCCTGGAGTAAATATCGAAAGTACATATCCAGGTGGATATATAACTCTTAGTGGTACTTCGATGGCTGCAGCATATGTCACAGGGGTTGCAGCATTAGTTTTAGAGGGAAAGCCATACCTTACTAATATTGAATTAAGATCTCTTCTTAGTAAAACTAGTAATCCTCTTGGAAATCCTTTTTATTATGGGAAAGGTTTTGTCGATGCAATTAACGCAATAAATTATAAAAAATAAACAATGATTGTTTTTATCTCAAAGATTTAATGGAATTTTAGTTTTCAAAGCAGTAATAGACATTTTAGATTTAAATATTAACGAGTTTAAATATTTGGCCTAAAACAAATTTACTGGTCAATTAGCAGGGCAACTGAATCTGATTTTAAACCGTATATAATCATATGCCACCTTCGCACATTTTTGTTTAGGGATTAGAATAATGTAGATACTACAAAGATACTAAGTTAATCAAAAGATACCATAATATTTAGTTAAAAAGACCTAATAAAAAAGCAATTATTACTAGACTTAATTCTATTTTTCTATAATCAAGTCTTTTTTGATTGTCTAACCATTATAGGCATAGGAATAAGATATGGACTTTTTCTAATTTTATATGTTTTTAAAAATGGATGCGATTTTTACGATGTATTAATTATTGAGATAGGAAGACCGGATTACTATTCTATTTCAACTTTAATCGGGAAATATAAATAGTAATTACAATACTACTGAAAGGGCTATCGAAGGAGCTACGCAGTTGAGAAATTACATTGATAACTCAGATCAAACATTACAAGGTCTAACCCAATCTAGGATTCATCAACGTGTTTTGGTCAAATTTGATGCTCGCGAAACAACAGATGATATAGAATTTCCTGCGTTATTCGAAAATTACCCTAATATTGATTTAACCCAACATTTCAAGATAGAAAAGGATAAAGTCACTGCAAGTCAATCATATAAGTATGAAAAGAAAAGAAGAAAATAGGTTGATCAGTCTAATACTTTATTTTTCAGTATGAGATTACTTTTTTGCCCCTTACCCTTTTTTAGTCTAAGACCTATTTTCCAAAGGCAATTAATTTTATTTAATGAGAGTCCCATATAATCAATAGCATCAGTCTAATACTTTATTTTCCTCAAACAATTAAAACGGGACGACAGCATGAATTTTGATTTGGTGTAGCTTTAAAATAAAGTCACGATGTTTATAAAAATGTTGCGACGTTTTAAAAAAAGATGCGATGAATTACGTTGGTAGACTTTTGGTAAATGCAGATATAATAGTGTTTTTTAACGACATTTTTTTAATTAAACTTTTTTATAAAAAGGAAAGTTCATTCAAGAAGAAAAGAATTCATTTTGATCAATCTTTTTTCAAAATGGATTCTTTTTTTTGCCGTAAAATATGGGTTTGTTGAACGTTTTTGATCAAACTTTATTTTAAATCTACAGGAAAACCCAATTCTTAATCTCCTGATTCCTGTAAAACGATTTGCCGTTTTAAGTTTTGCGACAGAAATTAGGAAATGGGAGAAAGGTAGGAAGAACGAGTGTTTGATAAAAAGTAGGATTTATCGTTTATTTTTAACAACTACAACTACAACTACAAAACTTGGTTAAATATCAAGATGTTTCATCACTTGTACAACCATAAAAAACATTGTCCTTAAACAATAAAGTATGTCCTTAAATAAAAAAGAAGGAATCATTAGAAAGTAAATAGAACTATGCTCTAAGTTTTTAATTGACGGGGCATTTAGGTGAAAAGGTACAAAGAGAAATGGGAGAGGACTGATTACTTTGAAAAGTGTAAGGATTTTAAAAATGTGGGTATGTGTTGGACTGTTAAGTTTAAGTCTTATAAGTTTAAGCCTCTTTGGAGACGGATCTAAGCAGACCAAAGCAAAAGAAAAAGTGGAGCAAACAAAAAGTACAAATCATGCGACTAGCCGAAAGTTCGTGCAGCTTGAGAAAAAGTTTGATGTTCGGCTCGGCGTCTATGCTATCGACACTAGCACAAATCGCACGGTGGCCTATCGACCTGATGAAAGGTTCGCTTACACATCCACTTTTAAAGCTCTGGCCGCAGGGGCAGTGCTGCAACAAAACTCGATTGACAAACTTGACGAGATAATCACCTACACTAAAGATGACCTAGTCACGTATTCGCCAATCACAGAGCAACATGTGGATATCGGGATGACCCTTAGAGAAATCTGCGATGCTGCTATCCGTTACAGTGATAATACCGCAGGAAACCTTTTATTACAGAAACTGGGCGGTCCTAATGGATTCGAAAAAGCACTGAGGCAGATCGACGATAATGTCACCGAAGCTGATCGCTTCGAGATTAATTTGAACAGTGCCATCCCAGGAGACATCAGTGATACAAGTACAGCAAGAGCGCTTGCCACCAACCTGAAGGCTTTCGCGGTTGATGACGTTCTCCCGAATGATAAGCGTAAAATTCTTACAGATTGGATGTGGGGGAACACCACTGGAGACGAACTGATCCGTGCGGCTGTACCTAAAGGCTGGGAGGTAGGCGATAAAACCGGAGCAGGAGACTACGGAACACGAAACGATATTGCCATCGTTTGGCCACCGAATAGAGATCCCATCATCATCGCAATTCTATCTACCCGTGATACTAAGAATGCCACTTATAATAATGAACTTATAGCAAAGGCTGCCAAGGTCGCACTCAATGCTTTCAAGTGATTTTCCAAAACGTTCTTCAAGAAAAAGGTGCTATTGTTTAAGGTCAAAAGTAGAAAATGATCAAACTTTTTTATAAAACCGAAACTTAAATATGCTAGAAAAGAATCTATTTTGATCAGTCTTTTTTCAAAATGGGTGGGTTTCTTTTATTATAAAATCAACATTTGTAGCATACTTTTGATCAAACTTTATTTCAAAGCTACAGTTTTTGTTTGCGGAAAATAAAGTTGGTAACTGAAACGTAAGGAAAGAGCTCATCCCGAAGGATGGGCTCTTTTTTTGTGAAAAGGTTTGCTTGTTGTTGAATGAAAATAAAGTCGTTTAAAAGAAATTATCAAGACCTAAATTGTAAAAAGACTTAAAATAAAAAGGATAATACATATTTTATATGACCAATATGTATTATCCTTTTGTCTTTTGCGAACTCCTAAATTTAAAGCCTAGGAAAATCCTCTTTAAAAAATCAAATAAAGTCGTTTCTGTAGTGCTTAAAGAAAGAATTACACTATTTTAATGGACTACATGCTACTAAATAAGTCTTTAATTTGTATATGTAAGATGAATAATAAATGAATAAAAAAAATGATTGATATATAATTTAAGAAGAACCAATGTACCTTTAATTTAAACGTAAGTTCTTTTATAGAAACTTTGAAAGTCGTTTGGGGACATTGGTTTATTTCCCTTATTAGTTACGTTATTATATAATTGTGCAGTGACCTTTAGGTGATTCCGACCATTAACAGGACTGGGGCTATTAATTCATAGACCTCTAATATTGATGTGAGGCACTCCATTTAAATATAAAAAAATGGCACTGCACATTAAATTGAATATAATACAAATTATCCTGTCAATTTCGACAGGTTTTTTATTTTTTAGGGAGGAAAATTGTGGGCAATGTCAAATCTACATATTTAATAGACTATATAGAAATTATTACATAAATAATATAGCGAATAGTATGCAGTTGAAACTCTAAAAGTGTATGGAGCTAGTGAATCTAGACTCTTTTGTTAAATTTGAGATTAAATATCTGGCGATATAATCCTAACATGCTACATTGGGCTTAAGCTCTAACAGAAACTTGGATGGTCAGATATAATCATACTGCGTACTGTTCGGAGAGGAAATCATGGAAGATACGATTACCCCTTTTAGTTATGGAAATCATTCAGATGATAAAGGTCAAGATACTCGTAAGTTTTATCAGTTTTATGTTGGTATAGATATTGGAGCTAGTTTTCATGTTGCTTCTTGTATTAAATTTGATGCTTTTTTGGACCCCAAAGGAATTGCCTGGAAACGAACAAAAACGATGAAATTTAATTCTGATAGTGCAGGAATTGCAGAATTTTTAAAAGCTTTAAAACAAATAGAAGATCAATTTACTATCACCAGAGATGATTTCTTAATTCTTTTAGAACCTACTGGTGGACATTATTCCTATTTAGTTCAACAAGTATTATTGAACGAAGGATATCAACTCTTTCAAGTGGAGAACAAAGCAGTTGGAGAATTTCGTAAGAATAATTTAGGTATCTCAGAAAAATCAGATTCTATGGATGCCAAAGTAATGTCCTATATGGGGTGGCATAAACAGCTCCATCCTCACATGCAGGGAGTTACTCTAATACGGCCTCAAACTGTCTTGCAATCCCTATTTCGGACGGTCATGCGAGATCGTTGGTATTTAAACGTTCAATTAACTCGAAGAAAAAATCAAGTTCAACAATTACTAAAAGTAACACACCCAGATTTAAATAAAGCATTTAAAAAGTTAGGTACTTCCTCAGTGATGAAATTAGTATTAGAATATCCTTCAGGTCTTCATATGAAGGAATCATCGGAAGAAGAATTGTATAAGGCCATTTCTAAAGCAGGAGCTAAAAATGTAGCGAAAAAGGCTGCTAAAACATTATCTGAAATCATGCCCCATACAGTGGCTGTTCCAGTAGAGCATCTAGTAGGAAGGCAGAAATGGGTAATTGAAGAGGCCTTGAGGCTTGAGGAAAGCATTCAACTCATTGATGTAGAAATCCATTCTCTTCTTAGAGGAAACCCCGAAAAAGGAATTGAACCACATCCATATACGGAGTTACTTCTTTCTTTTCCTTTTGTCAGTGAAAATATTGCCTGTACCCTAATCGGTGTTATTGGCGATATAGATCGTTTTAATACATACAAAGAATTCAAAAAATACCTTGGTGTATCAGCTGAAAATTCTCAATCTGGAACATCCGTACGTTCAGCAAAACAAACCTATAGTGGTGTTCGTGATGCACGTCGAGTGCTTTATCAGATGTCCATGATGATGTTAGCTAATGGAAAACGAAAACCAACTGTCTTCAAAGCATATTACGATCGTAAAGTTGACGAAGGCATGATAAAGAAAAAGGCAATTGGTCATCTATGTGGTAAAATTGCAAATTTAATCTATACCATATTAAAAAGTGGCCAGAAATACGATCCTAAAATTCATGCAGCTGCTTGTGGAATAGAGTGGGATGAAGTATATGAATTAGAAGAAAAACAACAGCCTGTGCTATTGAACTAATGGGCAGGTTAGTAGTATTTGTGGCTTTGAAATAAAGTCGTACCGTTTAAAATAAAGTTTGACTGTTTATAAAAAAGTTGCGATGTTTTGAATAAAGTCACGACGTTTATAAATAAATGAACAGTTTCATAAAAAGGTTTGTTCATATTTCTGTATATGAATTTATTAATTTCAGGGGCGCTGTTTAACCTTTTTTTCACTTTTCTGCCATATTTTATATTGTATAATTAAGGAAATAACTTTCAACTATAACAGGGAGGCTAAAATTTTGAAAAAATCGCATTTATTAAATCTTCTAGCTGGGGTAATAATTATTGGAATAATGGTGCTTCATATTTTTGAAGGTGGAAAAATATCTCTTTCATTATTTTTGATTGGATTGTACATAGTTTCATATATTTTAGAAAGGAAGAACGTCAACATTGCATATTGGGCTACTCTTACCTCCGTTTTACTTATTTTTTCTTTATGGTCTGTAGCCGGAAGAATTTTCTTTGCACCTTAAAAAAAAGGTATTTCCTTATCTTTCTATTCTTACTTATTATGTAATTTTGTTAAACTATCACATTGATAAATTAATAATGCAAAAATGCTCAAACTTTATTATAAAAACATGTAACAAGTAATTATGTATAGAAACCATTTTGCTCAATCTTTTTTCAAAATGGTTTCTATTTATTTATCGTAAAAATGCCAGGTTAGTAGGATATTTTTGTTCAAACTTTTTTATAAACCAACAGTATTAAGATTGGTAAAAAACAATTTGGGATTTCATGTTAATACATTTTCGCAAAGGGGAGGCTGACTAAATTGATTAATGAGTTAAAAGAGTTAGTTAGAAGTTCTAATGAAGATGAAGTGAAATCACTTTTATTTCAAATTTTATTAAGAATTAATATGGTTGAAGAAACAAAATATTCAAAGGAACAGTTGATCAAAGACCTAAAAATGACATATGAGGCTTTTCTTAATTATAAATTTAACCAAGCCACTAATGAAGATGAAGACAGCTATAAGATTATACATATTGTATTTGGTGATTCAACATCAGGTAGTTTAAAAATTGCCTTACAGGATATGGAACTAATCGGAGAGGAAAAAGTAATCTCCTTTCAAGACCTGTTTTCTTTTGGACCAGTTTGGAAACTACATGAAAAGATTGGTATTACTCAAAGATTCGAGTGGTTAAAAAATCATATTAATTTAGATGAAGAATATTTAGAAAAATACCAAAATAATTTTAGTAATACACTCTTTAAGATTAAAGCCATCCCAAAAAATGTACCCATTATTATTTGGTGTGGGGATAACTCTCACGAACAAACTGCTATAAGATTTGTTTTATATTTACTGAGGGATAAACCAAACAATATTATTTTAATGGATATAACAACAAAATATAAAAATCAGTTTCATATTCCAGGTATTAATTACTCCCCTTTACATACTGGAGAAATTCCACCTGAAAAAATTAGATTATTATATGAAAAAAATGGGTCAGTTCAACCTTTGTCGCAAGAGGAACGGAAAAAGTTTGAAGAGGAATGGAATGAGTTATCCACTAAACAAGATGTTCTCAGGATATGGAAAAACGATAGAATACATAGTGTTGACGAAGACTTTTACGATGATTATATTATCAATACAGCTCGTAATTTACATAAAAAGCAAGAAATCAAGGAATTTATTAAATCTTCACGAATCATCGGTCAAGTCATTGGACTATTAAATCAATATATTGGTGACCAGTTTTTTGAATATAGGTTGAGATATTTAATAATGAATGGAGTTTTTGAAATACAAGGTGTTCCAAAAGCAATGAGGTTTTACAGTGTGAAACTTCGTTAAGTGTTAAGTGAAAATAAAGTGTTAGACCGAAAAAATTAAGTATTAGACTAGGAAAATAAAGTTGTAGACTGGTGATTTAACGATCAGTTTAGATTAATAAATTATCTATAGGATATTTTTAAAGAATTGGGGAAATTAGGATATGAAAATATGGAGGTGAAATAGTTGAAGAAATTAATTTTGGTGGTCTTATTTTTAAGTACAGCGTTACTGCCTATCCAAGCAAGAGCTGAGTTCAAAGTTCCAGTTTCAAAGGAAACTGGACAATGGAAAGTTGAGTTATTGGCACCATCCAATAACAAAGACTTAGCACAAGGTGATAAGGGAAAATACGAAGTATATAGCTTGTTAGTGACAAACAAAAGGGGAAAAGTTTACAACGTTCATGTGGGAGCATTTAGGGATGAACAAGGTACCAGTAAAATGAGTGGATTAGCACCACAAATGAAAAGTGATGAAATTGTAAAAGGGCAAACCTTTAGTTTTGAAAACTTTCCAGTCAAAACAGGAACGAATAAATTAGAATTTGTTATAACTTGGAATGATGACCCCATTAAATTAATGGATGGAAAAAAGGTATCGGGAAGACCGTTTAAAGAAACAGTCGTTTTTGACCATATAAATTAGATTGATTGTCTTTTAGGAGTCAAGTTGAACAAAGGGCAGTGGTAGTCTAAGACTTTATTTTGGAGTCTGTGACTACCTCTGTTTTTTTTATTTCAATCAGTCTATAACTTATTATATAAAACTTGATAAGTAATTTTTCTCAAAAATGGTACTACGTAAGGGTTCCCAGTCTAATACTTTAAATTGTTCAAACATTAAGCTTTATTTAACTAACGGAGTACTTTTATTAAATAGGCAACAATAGTGTTTATGGCAATATAAAAATGTAGGTTATGGCATTTAATTTTTGCAGTCCCTCT
>CALNBV010000265.1 GCA_937874515.1 uncultured Paenibacillaceae bacterium
TGTTCCTGCGGTGATGAAAACAGCCACAGGCGGGTATGATGGAAAAGGGCAAGTTGTTCTCCGTCAGGCTGAGGAAGCCGGAAATGCCTACCGTGAATTAGCGGCATGGAAAACAGAAATTATTATTGAACAGTTTATTCCCTTTACGAAAGAAGTATCGGTAATTGCTGCTCGCAATGGCCGTGGGGAAGTGAAAACCTTCCCTGTATCGGAAAATGTTCATGTAGATAATATTCTTCATTTATCCATTGTTCCAGCTCGTGTGTCTAATAAGGTGTTAGAAAAGGCATCCCAATTAGCCATGCAAGTGGCTGAAAGATTAAATGTGATTGGTTTAATCGCAGTGGAAATGTTCGTGACGGCCAATGAAGACATTCTCATCAATGAATTGGCTCCACGGCCTCATAATTCTGGTCATTACACCATGGATGCATGTGTAACCTCCCAATTTGAGCAACATATTCGGGCTGTATGCAATCTTCCTTTAGGTTCTACGAAACTTCTTTCACCTGTGGTGATGGTGAATCTCCTTGGAGAACATGTAGAACCGGTGTTAAATAAAATCAATGAGTTGCCAGATCAGGCTAAACTTCATTTGTATGGAAAAAAAGATTGCAAAGCTAAACGCAAAATGGGCCATTTAAATGTTTTGGCTGATTCTGTGGAAGAAGCATTAGATATAATCCAACAGTTGGAAATTTGGAATAAGGTGGAGGTTAGTGTTTCATGATTAGTCGTTACAGTCGGCCGGAAATGACGGCCATTTGGACAGAAGAAAGCAAATTCAATGCCTGGTTGAAAATGGAGATCCTCTCCTGTGAAGCCTGGTCTAAATTAGGGGTTATTCCTGCAGAAGATGTAGAGAAACTCTGGGAAAACGCTAGCTTTAATGTAGATCGCATTTATGAAATTGAACAAGAAACCCGTCATGATGTTGTTGCTTTCACCCGTGCCGTTTCTGAAACCATTGAAGGTGATGAAAAGAAATGGATCCACTATGGCCTTACTTCTACTGACGTTGTAGATACTGCACTATCCCATCAATTGTTACAAGCCAATGAAATCATTGAGAAAGATTTACTCAACTTCATTGAAATCCTGAAAGAAAAAGCACAAGAACACAAATATACCGTAATGATGGGCCGTACCCATGGCGTACATGCTGAACCAACAACCTTTGGTTTGAAAATCGCTCTCTGGTATGAAGAAATGAAACGTAACCTGGAACGGTTTCGCAATGCAAAACAACGTGTGGCGTACGGAAAAATTTCCGGTGCTGTAGGAACTTATGCCAATATTGATCCTTTTGTTGAGGAATATGTTTGCGAAAAGCTTGGCTTGCAAGCAGCACCTATTTCTACCCAAACCTTGCAACGTGACCGCCATGCTGAATATATGGCAACCCTTGCTTTAATCGCAACTTCCATTGATAAGTTCGCTGTTGAAATTCGTGGCTTGCAAAAGAGTGAAACCCGTGAAGTGGAAGAAGGATTTGCTAAAGGGCAAAAAGGATCTTCTGCAATGCCTCATAAACGGAATCCAATCGGTTGTGAAAACATGTCCGGTTTAGCCCGTGTTATTCGCGGCCATATGATTTCTGCTTATGAGAATGTTCCATTATGGCATGAACGGGATATCTCCCACTCTTCTGTTGAACGGGTCATCATTCCTGATGCTACTATTCTTATTAACTACATGTTAAACCGTTTCATGAACATCGTGAAAAACCTGACTGTGTTCCCAGAAAATATGAAACGCAATATGGGACGCACTTTTGGATTAATTTACTCTCAACGGGTCATGCTGAAATTAATAGATAAAGGTTTAACCCGTGAAGCAGCTTATGATACAGTACAACCTCGTGCTATGCAGGCATGGAATGAACAACGTTCCTTCCGGGATATTATTGAATCTGATGAAAAAGTGGTTTCTATGCTTTCTACTGAAGAAATTGATGATTGCTTCAATTACAACTGGCACTTAAAACATGTAGATACCATCTTTAATCGACTTGGATTATAAATAGGGAGGCGAAGAGCTGTGCAAAAGCTCGAGCAATTATACGAAGGAAAGGCAAAACGCATTTTCAAAACAGACGAGCCTGGAATTTACTGGGTAGAATACAAAGACGATGCCACCGCGTTTAACGGAGAAAAGAAAGCGCAAATTACCGGTAAAGGGGAATTAAACAACCGGATTACCTCGATTTTCTTCCGCATGCTGAAAGAGAAGGGCATTGATAATCACTTCGTTGAAGAGCTTTCACCGACGGAGCAACTGGTTAAAGAAGTGAAAATTATTCCTTTAGAAGTTGTTGTTCGTAACGTGGCTGCCGGTTCTTTAGCCAAACGTCTTGGTATGGAAGAAGGCACTGAATTACCTCAAGCTGTTGTTGAATTTTACTATAAAGATGATGCCCTTGGGGATCCTCTTGTGAATGATTCCCATATTGATATTCTCGGTATTGCATCTGCAGCTGATCGAGATCAATTACGCCAGATGGGCTTAGAGGTTAACAATGTTGTACAGGCCTATATGAAAGAACGGGGCATTATTCTTGTTGACTTTAAATTGGAATTTGGCCGTACTGCTGATGGCAAGATTCTTCTTGCTGATGAAATTTCACCAGATACTTGCCGTTTCTGGGATGCACAAACCCATGAGAAATTGGACAAGGACCGTTTCCGCCGGGATCTTGGAAATGTTGAAGATGCTTATAAAGAAATCTTGCACCGCTTAGGAGGAGAAACACATGTTTAAGGCGATTGTTTATGTTACTTTAAAAGAATCTGTATTGGATCCTCAAGGCTCCGCTGTTCGAGGAACCCTTCATAAACTTGGTTTTGAAGACGCAAAAGATATTCGTGTTGGGAAATATTTAGAAGTAACTGTTGATGCGGGAACCCGTGAAAAAGCAGAAGGCCGAGTAACTGAAATGTGTGAAAAGCTTCTTGCTAATACAGTGATTGAAGACTACCGTATCGAACTGATGGAGGTTTAAACATGAGAAGTTGTGTCATCGTTTTTCCCGGGTCCAACTGCGATATCGATATGTATAAAGCGGTAGAAGATTGTATGGGCGAACCGGTTGAATACGTTTTTTATACGGAAACGGATTTAGACCGTTTTGACTGCATCCTTCTTCCTGGCGGCTTCTCATACGGAGACTATTTAAGATGTGGTGCCATGGCAGCAAAAGCGCCAGCTATGGATTCCGTAAGAGAAGCAGCAGCTGCTGGAAAATTAGTTCTCGGCGTATGTAATGGTTTCCAGGTGTTAACAGAATCACACCTTCTTCCTGGTGCTCTTCGCCGCAATAATAATATGAGATTCATTTGTGAAACAGTTCCTCTTCGTGTAGAGAACAATGAAACACCCTTTACCTCTCAATATGAAAAGGGTGAAATCATCCAGATTCCTATTGCCCATGGGGAAGGGAACTATTTCTGCGATGAAGAAACTCTTGCTGAATTGAAAGCAAACAATCAAATCGTATTCCGTTATGCTGATTATAATCCGAACGGTTCTCTAGATAACATTGCAGGCATTTGCAATAAAGAAGGCAATGTAGTAGGCATGATGCCTCACCCAGAACGGGCTGTTCATGAATGGCTTGGTTCAGCCGACGGCAAGCGGATGTTTACATCCATTCTGCAGAATTGGAGGGAGAAAAACGGTGCAGCACAGAGAGCCTAATCCACAGCAAATCGCTGAAGAAAAAATATACCGTGAAATGGGTTTAACCGATGAAGAATACCAACGTGTGGTTCAAATCATCGGCCGCCAACCTAACTATACAGAAACTGGTCTTTACAGTGTTATGTGGTCTGAGCACTGTAGTTATAAAAATTCCAAACCTCAGCTTCGCAAATTCCCAACTAGCGGACCTCGCGTATTGCAGGGACCTGGGGAAGGGGCAGGGATTGTTGATATCGGCGACAATCAAGCCGTTGTATTTAAAGTAGAAAGCCATAACCATCCATCAGCCATTGAGCCTTATCAAGGGGCAGCAACTGGGGTTGGTGGGATTATCCGTGACGTTTTCTCTATGGGTGCCCGTCCAATTGCCATGTTAAACTCCCTTCGCTTTGGTGAATTGAATACCCCAAGAACCAAGTATCTCTTTGAACACGTTGTAGCCGGTATTGCAGGCTATGGCAACTGCATGGGGATTCCTACTGTGGCTGGGGAAGTTGTTTTCGATCCATGTTATGAAGGCAATCCTCTTGTAAACGCCATGTGTGTTGGGATTATCGATCACGATAAAATCCAAAAAGGCGTAGCCAAAGGGATTGGCAACCCGGTAATGTATGTGGGTGCTGCAACGGGTCGGGATGGTATTCATGGTGCTACCTTTGCTTCTGAAGAATTAAGCGAAGCATCTGAATCTAAACGCCCAGCCGTACAGGTGGGTGACCCCTTCATGGAAAAACTTCTTTTAGAAGCTTGCCTTGAATTAATTAATACAGATGCAGTCGCAGGCATTCAAGATATGGGCGCTGCTGGTTTAACTTCTTCAAGTGCGGAAATGGCCAGCAAAGCCGGTAATGGGATTGAATTAAATCTTGATTTGGTTCCTCAACGGGAAACCAACATGACTCCTTATGAAATGATGTTATCAGAATCCCAGGAGCGGATGCTGGTTGTTGTTGAAAAAGGAAGAGAACAAGAAGTTCAAGATATTTTCGATAAATGGAATCTTCACTCTGTGGTCATTGGACATGTAACCGATGATGGCATGCTTCGCCTCCTTCATAAAGGGGAAGTAGTTGCTGACGTTCCAGTAGATACTCTTGCTGAAGATGCGCCAGTATACATTAAACCATCAACAGAACCTGCTTATTATGCTGAAAATGCAAAAATCAACGCAGTGGAAACAGTAGTTGAACCTGCTGATTACAGCGACGCATTGAAAAAAGTGCTTTCTGCTCCAACTGTGGCAGACAAGCAATGGGTATATAGCCAATATGATTATCAAGTTCGCACCAATACCGCTGTTGCTCCTGGTTCTGATGCTGCAGTTCTTGCGATTCGTGGAACTCGCAAAGCCTTAGCCATGAGCATCGACTGTAACGGTCGCTATGTTTATCTTGATCCAGTAGAGGGCGGAAAAATTGCAGTGGCTGAAGCTGCACGGAACGTAGTATGTTCCGGTGGGGAACCTTTAGCCATCACAGACTGCTTAAACTACGGCAATCCAGAAAAACCAGATATCTTCTGGCAATTTGAAAAATCCATCGATGGCATGAGTGAAGCTTGCCGCGTGCTAGAAGCACCAGTTATCGGCGGTAACGTAAGCTTCTACAATGAAACCACCGGGGAAGCAGTTTACCCCACACCAGTGGTTGGACTTGTTGGCTTAATTCATGATGTAGACCATATTACAACCCAGGGCTTTAAACAAGAAGGGGATGTAATTCTTCTCTTTGGTAAAACCAAACCTGAAATCGGGGGTTCTGAATATCAGAAACAAATGAACGGCACCATTAGCGGACGTCCTCCGGTGATCGACCTTGATGTCGAAAAACGGCTGCACCGGGCGGTATTAGCCGCTATCCAGGCAGGCAAAGTTGCTTCTGCCCACGACCTTTCTGAAGGTGGCTTAGCAGTAGCCTTAAGTGAATCTGCAACAGATGAATTAGGGGTTACCGTGGAATGGGATATTGACATGCGCGCAGATGTGGCGCTCTTTAGTGAAACCCAATCCCGTGTTCTGTTAAGCGTTAAACCTGAAAACGTGGATGCAGTGATTGTCATTGCCCAAGAAAATGGAGTTCCATGCACTCGCCTTGGTACAGTAGGTGGACAAGACTTAACCATCACTGTTGCAGGCAAGAAAGTTCTCCAGACGCCGGTTTCTGAACTGAAAGCAGCCTGGAAGGATGCGATTCCATGTCTGATCGATTAGACTTTATTGAACATGATGATATTTGGGATAAATTGAACGAAGAGTGTGGGGTGTTCGGGGTGTACAATCACCCTGATGCTCCCTCCCTCACCTATTATGGCATTCATGCCTTGCAACACCGTGGACAGGAAAGCGCCGGCATTTGCGCTTCCAATGGGGAAGTATTCACCAACCACCGGGGCATGGGATTAGTAACAGAAGCCTTTAATAATAATGAGTTAAGCAGAATCCATGGACACATTTCCATTGGCCACGTACGTTATACGACAGCCGGGGAAAGTAAATTGGAAAATGCCCAACCTTTAATTTTTAAATATAGTGGTGGAAACCTGGCATTGGCCCATAATGGGAACCTGGTGAATGCAGATCAAATTCGTTATCAATTGGAACGGCAAGGATCCATTTTCCAAACCACCAGTGATACGGAAGTTATTGCCCATTTGATTTCCCGTTCCGGGTTAGAGATTGAAGAAGCAGTAAAAAATGCCCTTCGGTTGATTAAAGGGGCCTATGCTTTACTGGTTATGACTGAGAAGAAATTGATTGTTGCTCTTGATCCTAATGGATTACGCCCTCTTTCTCTTGGGAAAATTGGCGATGGGTACGTTGTTTCTTCTGAAACCTGTGCTTTTGATACCGTTGGTGCGAAGTATTTCCGTGAAGTAGAACCAGGAGAGATGGTTATTATTGATGAAGATGGCCTTCGTTCTGAACGATTCTCCGGACAAACCCAGCGTGCTATTTGCTCTTTTGAATATGTGTATTTTGCTCGTCCTGATAGTGACATTGCAGAAATCAATGTCCATCTGGCACGGAAACGTTTAGGTCGGAAACTCTTCTTAGAGGCGCCGATCGAAGCAGATGTGGTAACAGGGGTACCGGACTCCAGTATTTCTGCAGCCATTGGCTATGCAGAAGCTGCTGGCATACCTTACGAATTAGGTTTAATTAAAAACCGTTATGTAGCACGTACTTTTATTCAACCTACCCAGGAGATGAGAGCTCGTGGTGTACGCATGAAATTAAGTGCTGTACGCAAAGTGGTTGAAGGCAAACGGGTGATTATGATTGATGATTCCATTGTACGTGGAACCACCAGCGGCCGCATTGTGCAAATGTTGCGGGAAGCAGGGGCAAAAGAAGTCCATGTGTTAATCAGTTCCCCACCTGTTATGAATCCTTGCTATTATGGCATCGATACATCAAGCCGGGAAGAATTGATTGCCGCTAGTAAAAGCGTCGAGCAAATTCGTGAATTTATCGGTGCAGATTCCTTATACTTCTTATCTACGGAAGGCATGATTGAAGCCATAGGCCGACATGATGGTTCCAACAATGGAGGACATTGTGTGGCTTGCTTTAATGGCCAATATCCTACAGAAATTTATGAGGATACCAAAAGCTGTACAGAAAAATGCTAGTGGCTGGACAGGGGGATTAAAATGAGCGATGCATACAAACGTGCTGGCGTTGATATTGACGCAGGTAATGAAGCCGTAGAACGAATGAAAAAGCATGTCCGCCGGACCTTTCGTCCGGAAGTGTTAACTGATTTAGGGGGATTTGGCGCCCTGTTCGGTTTGGATATTCAAAAGTATAAAAAACCTGTTCTCGTTTCTGGAACAGACGGTGTTGGCACCAAGTTAAAGATTGCTTTTATGATGGATCAACACGATACCATTGGCATCGATGCTGTGGCTATGTGTGTAAATGATATTGTGGTACAGGGTGCTGAACCCCTCTTTTTCCTGGATTACCTTGCCTGCGGCAAAGTATTCCCAGAGAAAATTGAAGCTCTTGTAAAAGGCATTGCAGATGGTTGCGAACAATCCGGCTGTGCATTAATTGGCGGCGAAACTGCAGAAATGCCAGGGATGTATGATGAAGATGAATATGATATTGCTGGCTTTAGCGTAGGTGTAGTTGATGCTGACAAAATCATTGATGGCAAATCTGTCTCTGAAGGAGACGTACTCATTGGATTGGCATCCAGCGGTGTTCACAGCAATGGGTTCTCCCTTGTGCGTAAAGTTCTTCTTGAAGACGCAGGGATGGACTTAAAGGAAACTGTGGAACAGCTAGGAGGAACCTTAGGGGATACACTCTTAACTCCAACCCGTTTATATGTAAAGCCTTGCCTGAAGTTAATGGAAGATGTGAAGGTGAAAGGATTTGTCCACATTACGGGTGGCGGATTCTATGATAATATTCCTCGGATTCTTCCTGAAGGAACAACAGCATCCATTGATAACGGATCTTGGCCTGTCCTTCCTATCTTTCAATTAATTGCAGAAAAAGGAAATATTCCTGATAAGGATTTATTCCGTACCTTTAATATGGGCATTGGCATGATTGCCATTGTCGCAGAAAAAGATGCTGAAGCAGCTATGGCATCCTTACAAACTGCCGGGGAACAAGCTTATAAAATCGGCCGTATTGTGGCAGGGGACCGTACGGTTGTCATCAGCGGGGTGAATGAATAATGAAACTTGCTGTTTTTGCCTCAGGTTCTGGCTCTAATTTTGGTGCCATTATGGAGGCAATTCGCGACCAACGAATCCAGGGGGCAGAAATTGTTCTTCTCGTTTGTGATAAACCTGGTGCATATGTTTTGGAAAGGGCAGCCTCTTATGAGGTGCCCACCTTTGTTTTTAGTGCAAAAGATTATCCAGATAAAGTGGCCTTCGAAACTGAAATTCTGCGCCAATTAGACGAAGCAGGAGTAGAACTTATTGTTCTAGCCGGGTATATGCGTTTAATCGGAGATACTTTGTTGAAGGCTTTTGGTGGAAGGATGATTAATCTTCATCCTTCTATCCTTCCTTCATTCACTGGAAAAGATGCCATTGGCCAGGCCTTCAATTATGGTGTGAAAATGACCGGGGTTACGGTTCACTTTGTAGACGAGGGGATGGATACAGGTCCTATTATTGCCCAACGTATGGTTCCTGTTGAAGAAGGGGATACTATAGAATCGTTAGCAGCCCGAATTCACAAAGTAGAACATGAAATTCTTCCTAAAGTAGTGCAATTGTTAGCCAACAATCATGTGAAATTGGAAAATAGAAAAGTAAAAATCAGCAAAGGAGTGGAATGAGATGGGAAAAATTCAACGCGCCTTAATTAGCGTATCTGATAAAACAGGCATCGTGGAGTTTGCGAAAGAATTAGAACAACTTGGGGTGGAGATTATCTCCACAGGTGGAACCCACAAATTATTACAAGATGCTGGCGTAAACGTGATTGGCATTTCTGAAGTAACGGGTTTCCCAGAAATCCTTGATGGCCGGGTAAAAACCCTTCATCCAAACATCCATGGCGGACTTCTTGCCATCCGCAACAGCGAAAAACATATGGCAGCGATTCAAGAACATGGCATTGAACCCATTGATCTTGTTGTAGTGAATCTTTATCCTTTCAAAGCAACCATCAGCAAACCAGATGTTGCCTGGGAAGATGCCATTGAAAACATTGATATCGGCGGCCCAACCATGCTTCGTTCCGCAGCGAAAAACCATGAATTCGTAACCGTTGTGGTTGATGCAGCTGACTATGCAGGCATTGTGGAAGAAATGAAAGCCAACGGCGACACTTCTTTAGAAACGAAACGTCGTTTAGCTGCGAAAGTATTCCGTCATACTGCTGCTTATGATTCTCTCATTTCTGGTTACCTTAGCAAGCAAATGGGTGAAGAATATCCAGAAAACTATACGGTTACATACGAAAAAGTGCAGGACCTTCGCTATGGGGAAAATCCTCATCAAAGTGCTGCTTTCTATCGCCAGCCTTTGGCGAAAGCCGGAAACATTGCAACAGCGAAACAACTTCATGGAAAAGAACTTTCCTATAATAATATTAACGATGCCAATGCAGCTCTTAGCATCTTAAAAGAGTTCACCCAACCTGCTGTTGTTGCGGTTAAACATATGAATTCTTGCGGTGTAGGTATTGGGGAAAACATTTATGATGCGTATCGCAAAGCATATGAAGCAGACCCAGTTTCGATCTTTGGCGGGATCATTGCTTGCAACCGTACCGTTGATAAGCAAACGGCTCTTGACATGAAAGAAATTTTCTTAGAAATCATCATGGCTCCTGACTTTACAGAAGAAGCCCTTGAAGTATTACAAACCAAGAAAAACCTTCGCCTTTTAGAACTTGGAAACGTGGTGCAAAAAGATCTAGATGAAGTGAAGTTAACCACTGTGGAAGGCGGACTTCTTGTACAAAACGATGACGTAAAAACAGTAACTGCTGAAGATTTAACTGTTGTGACAGACCGCAAACCAACAGAAGAAGAACTTGAACAACTTCTTTTTGCCTGGAAAGTGGTTAAACATGTGAAATCCAATGCCATTGTACTGGCTAAAGATAACATGACCATTGGCGTTGGTGCAGGGCAAATGAACCGGGTTGGTTCTGCTCGCATTGCCATTGAACAAGCTGGCGAAAAAGCAAAAGGTAGCGTAATGGCTTCCGATGCATATTTCCCAATGCCAGATACCCTTGAAGAAGCTGTTAAAGCAGGGGTAACGGCTGTTATTCATCCAGGTGGATCCATCCGTGATGCAGATTCCATTAAAGTAGCCAATGAAAATGGGATTGCTATGGTCTTTACTGGTGTTCGCCATTTCAAACACTAAGATTTAAAGGGAGGGCCAAAATGAATATACTTGTGATTGGTAGCGGCGGTCGTGAACACGCCTTAGTTTGGAAAATTGCCCAAAACCCTCGGGTTGAACAAATTTTTTGTGCACCAGGAAATGCGGGGATTGCTGAATTGGCAACCTGTGTTCCTATTGGTGTCCATGATTTTCCAACCTTAGCTGCATTTGCGGAAAAAGAGGAAATTGACCTTACTGTTGTAGGTCCAGAGGATCCTTTATTAAATGGAATCGTTGATTACTTTGAAGAGCGAGGATTAAAGGTATTTGGCCCTCGCTGTGATGCAGCCTTACTTGAAGGAAGTAAATCCTTCGCCAAAGAAATCATGATCAATTACAACATTCCTACGGCTGAATACCGCTCATTCACAAACTATGAGGAAGCCCTTTCCTATGTACGTGAAAAAGGAGCACCCATTGTTATTAAAGCCGACGGTTTAGCAGCCGGTAAAGGGGTAACCGTTGCTTTCACTTTAGAAGAAGCAGAAGAAGCCCTTCGCACCATTATGTTGGATGCAGTGTTTGGTGAAGCCGGTTCTCGGGTGGTTGTAGAAGAATTCCTACAAGGGGAAGAAATGACCATTCTCTCTTTTGTAGACGGAGAAACTGTGGTTCCTATGGTTCCTTCCCAGGACCATAAACCAGCTTATGACGACGATAAAGGGCCTAATACAGGTGGAATGGGGACCTACTCACCAGTTCCTCACTATGATGATTCAGTTGTACAAACAGCCATTGAAACCATCATCATTCCTACAGCAAAAGCCATGGTAAAAGAGGGACGCCCTTTCCGTGGAATTCTATATACAGGATTAATGTTAACGGAACAGGGTCCGAAAGTAATTGAATATAATGCCCGTTTTGGCGATCCAGAAACCCAGGTGGTTCTTCCTCGCTTAGAAACGGATCTAGTAGATATTTTCTTAGCTTGTGTGGACGGAACGTTAGATCAATGCGATGTACGTTGGAAAGACAATGCAGCGGTTTGTGTTGTTCTTGCTTCAGGGGGATATCCTGGTTCTTATGAAAAGGGAAAAGAAATCACTGGATTATTTACTGGCCGTGAGGATATTATTGTTTTCCATGCGGGTACTGCGGAAAAAGATGGGAAGACCGTAACCAGTGGCGGTCGTGTCCTTGGTGTAACCGCCATTGGCAAAGATCTATATGAAGCACGGGAAAAAGCTTATGGAGTTATTCCGCAAATCACTTTTGAGGGAATGCATTATCGTACAGATATTGCCATGAAAGCCTTAAAAGGATTAGAAGCGAAACAAAACTAAACAATTATTTGTAACGCGCACGGTCTTTGCTGTTATATTTTGCCCAGGCATAAAGAACAACAGCAAGGGAACCGATTATTGTGAGAATGACATAACCATAATCGCTAAGAACCTCCCAAATAACTCTACCCATTTTCTTCAACTCCATTTTCATGATTGTATCAAGGGGCATACTCATTTTGAGTATGCCTTTTTCTTTTTGTCTAGAGGACAGCACGGCGTCTGGGAAAATGTGCGATTCGATGGGGTGCTTTATTTTCCTCTTCAGGGGTGAAGATTTTTCCTTTATCTACGTTTACCGTTGACACTTTCCAAAAACCTAACATAGGGCAATAGCGGGTGATGCCTTCAGCAACTTTGATTGCAGAGAACACAGTAATCATCCAGGGGGCAAAACGATTTAAACGTCTATTTTTCTGGGAAAGCCGGGAGATACTCCAGGCCAGACCTATTAAACCCATGCTAATTCTCACGATCGAATCCAGGGTACCTACATTCTTTTTCATCTTCATCCTCCTTTCTTTAACAAATCAGATTTAGCTACTTTATATAGGTTGCGGAAAGGAAAAGGGGAATATGCATTGCCACACAATTTGTCAAATAACGATATTAAAATTATTTGAAAAATTCAAAAAATTCCATATAATTAGGAGTAACGAGGCTAGTCTAAGTTTGTATGAGGGGGCATTTAATGAAGAAAAGCGGGTTGTTCATGCTACTTGTTGTTCTTTTGTCATTGGGTTTAATAGCAACAGGATGCTCTACCACAACATCCAGTAAAGAGAATGTCATTCAGATTGCAACACAAAGCCCTCTTTCCGGTGACCTTGCAGCCATGGGGGACTCCATTAAAATGGGGGCACAGTTAGCAATTAATGATGAGAAAGAAACCTTTAAAAAATTAGGTTTTGATATTGAACTCTTCCCCCAGGATGATCAAGGGGATGCCAAACAAGGGGTTGCCAATACTGAATTGTTAGTATCCAATCCTAATGTGTTAGCTGTGGTAGGGCATTTGAACTCTGGGGTAATGGCACCAAGTGGTCCGAAGTATGAACAAGGTGGACTGCCTGTAGTTTCTCCTGCGAATACGGCGGTTGATTTAACGGAACAAGGGTGGAAAACCTATCACCGCATTTGCGCCCGTGATGATGTACAAGGACCAGCCGGGGCAGAATATGCATCTAAATCATTAAATGTTAAAACCGTTTTTATAGCTCATGATAAAACAAAGTATGGACAAGGCCTTGCTGAAGCTTTTAAAAAGGCTGCAGAAAAACTGGGCATGCAAGTGGTCAGTTTTGAAGGCATCGACCAAAAAGAAAAAGAATTCAATCCACTGGCTACATCTATTGCAGCGAAAAAACCAGATGCTGTGTATTTTGGCGCCATGTACAACCAGAGCGGCCTCCTTATTAAGAAATTAGGGGAAAAGAAATACAATGGCTTCATTCTTTCTGGTGATGGCTCTGACCATAAGGACCTCCTGCAAATTGCTGGGAAGAATAACCTGAAGAAAACATTCATTACCTCTGTTGCTGGGGATGCAACACGCACTGAAAAAGGAAAAGCATTTGCTAAAAAATATAAGGACACCTTTAAGCTTGAACCTTCTACCTTCTCTTCCTATGGCTATGATGCTTGTCTTGTGGTGTTAAATGCCCTAGAAAAATCCATTAAAGACAATGGAGGCAAAAAACCAACCCGCGAGCAATTAAATAAAGCCATTAGCGAAACGAAAGACTTTGAAGGAGTATTTACAAAGGTCACCTTTGATGAAAAAGGGGACAACAAAACATCTGATGTATTTATTTATAGTTTTGCTGAAGGGACCTATCCAGCGAAATATATTAAAACCATTTCAGCTGCCAATTTTAAGTAAATGATTTGATAAGGGGATGAGGAGCTCGTCCCCTTTTTTTCACATTACATTCTTTTAATTCCAGGTAGAAAAGAGGGGATGATCGAAGATGGATTTAGGTTCTCTTGCCTCTATGCTTCCACAGGTTTTTATTGATGGGCTAACCCTTGGATTTTTATATGCAGTTGTAGCTCTTGGCTATACCATGGTTTATGGCATCCTTGAACTAATCAACTTTGCCCATGGTGAAATCTTTATGGTAGGAGCATTTATTGGAACAGAAGTATTGTTATTGATGCAAGCTATGGGAATAATGAGCGGACTGAATCCATATTTAGCCCTTTTTCTTGCCCTTGGGGTAGCCATGATTTTCACAGGGGCACTTGGAGTTAGCATTGAGAGGGTTGCCTATCGTCCTTTACGTTTTTCACCCCGGCTAGTGGTGTTGATTTCGGCGATTGGCGTTTCTTTTCTTTTGCAAGATTTAGTCCGTTTTACTGAAGGAATGACCCGCAATGCCTTCTATGTTACAGGTCCTAACTTATTAGATGGTTCCCTACATGTTATGGATGGGTTAATCCTGGAGGAAAAATCATTGGTAATCATCCTCATAGCCCTCATTATGATGGTTGGCTTGCATTTGTTTGTGAATAAAACCAAATGGGGAATTGCCATGCGTGCTGTGGCACAGGACCAACAAACCGCATCCTTAATGGCCATTAATGTAAACAAAGTCATTGCCCTAACCTTTTTTATTGGTTCGAGTTTAGGGGGAGCTGCTGGGGTTCTTTATGCCCAATATTATGGAACCATTGACCCTTATATTGGGTTTTTATTAGGGTTGAAAGCCTTTACAGCTGCCGTTCTCGGGGGAATTGGCAATATGAAAGGGGCAATGATTGGTGGGATTGCCCTGGGGCTATTAGAATCCCTGGGAGCTGCTTATATGGGGCCTTTAACCAATGGCAATTTTGGAGCTGAATATAAAGATGTATTCGCCTTCTCTATTTTAATTATTGTTTTGTTATTCAGACCTGAGGGAATCTTTGGCGAAGCCGTCAATGAGAAAGTGTAGGTGATGGAGATGGAACGCATACGTCACTATTTCACATATTCACTAACTCAATGGCTTTTCATCATTCTTTACACAGGATCAGTCACCTTGTGGTTATGGGTTTCTGACCGGGCGATTCTCCCTTTTTTACTCCTCTTGTTTTCACTACTACTTCTTCGTTTTTTAACCAGCATTCCCTTGAAACTTCGTTTGTTAATAGGGGCGTTGATTCTTGTCCTGATTATACCCATGGTGGCAGGGGAGAATCGTTATTACATGGAAGTGGCCACACAGGTAGGCATTTATGTAGCCATGGCTCTTGGCTTAAATATCGTGGTAGGTTTTGCTGGCCTTCTTGACCTTGGTTATGTGGCGTTTTTCGCAGTAGGCGCTTATTCGTACGCTATTTTTGCTTCACCCCAGGCAGGCCAATTTATTTCTGCTGCCATTGCCGAATTTCCTTTATCGGGAGTATGGTTTTGGCCCTTCCTTGTCATTGGATTACTGATTGCCGCTTTATTCGGCATTCTTTTAGGTCTTCCCGTTTTGAAAGTAAGAGGGGACTATCTGGCCATTGTTACCCTTGGCTTTGGGGAAATTATCCGCATTGTGTTTAATAACCTTGACAAGCCTGTGAATATCACCAACGGCCCTCAGGGATTAACACCCATTCAACCCCCGGTGCTTTTTGGATTACCATTAAATACACCTTTCCATTTTTACTTTATCGTGTTATTCATGATAGGAGTCGTTCTTTTAGTGAATAAGCGTTTGGAACACTCCCGCCTGGGAAGAGCCTGGATTGCCATTCGGGAAGATGAACTGGCTGCCAGAGCCATGGGTATACCCTTAATAAAAACGAAACTGCTGGCTTTTGCCACCGGTGCCTCTTTTGCAGGGATTGCCGGGGTGATTTTTGCAGCGAAACAAAGCTTTGTAGATCCAAGCAGTTTTACCTTAATGGAATCTATTGGGATTCTCGTTATGGTCATGCTAGGAGGCAGTGGCAGCATTTCCGGTGTAATTCTTGGGGCAACCCTGGTGACCCTTCTACAGGTTCAGGTTCTGAAGGAATTCTCCAATTGGTTAAACAGCCTGCGCATGGCGGGAATTATTGACCTTCCCAATCAATTGGATCCATCCAAGTTTCAACGTTTTGTTTTTGGCATTTTGCTTATTGTATTTGCCTTATATCGCCCCAAAGGGTTAATTCCGGCTCGCAGAAAGAAAATAGACATTGATTCTTTACAGCAAAGCCAGCTGGAAGAGGTTAAACGAAGGGACCGTAAAGAGGAGGTGTCTGGTTGAAACCTCTATTAGATATAATTCAATTAGAGAAAAAGTTTGGTGGTTTGTCCGCCATACATAATGTAAATCTCACCATTGAAAAAGGGTCCATTACTTCTGTCATTGGGCCGAATGGGGCGGGTAAAACCACACTTTTTAATATGATAAGCGGTTTTTATAAACCGGACAAGGGGAATATTTTATTTCAAGGAAAGCCCATTCACGGCTTATCTCCTGAACGTATTTCCCGCAAAGGGATTGCCCGAACCTTTCAAAATATTCGTTTATTTAAAGAAATGACAGCCATGGAAAATGTGATGGTTGGCATGGAAAATCACTTGAAATCTAATTTATTCGACATTTTGTTTGGATTAAAGAAAGTAAAAAAAGAAGAACAATTCATTCAACGAGAAGCCTATGGTTTGTTAAAGTATGCAGGCATTGGGGATATAGCCAATCAACCTGCCGATCATTTGAGTTATGGGGTACAACGCCGTTTAGAGATTGCCAGAGCTCTGGCAATGAAACCTGCTTTACTATTGTTAGATGAACCTGCAG
>CALNBV010000266.1 GCA_937874515.1 uncultured Paenibacillaceae bacterium
AACAATGGGCTGTAGACCACACTTTTGCACCTACCATGGCAGAAGAGAAAAGGGAAATTTTATATAATGGCTGGAAGAAAGCAGTGGAAGCAGCCATGGCTTTTAAGAATTAATAAGAAAAGACTTCAATCTGTAGTAAAGAGGGAGTATTGAATGAGTGAAACACAAGCAGGAGAATACATCGTAGGGACTACAGTAAAAGATCCGGAACGGGTTGAAAAAAGAAGAGGGGAAATTATTGATGTTGCTGTGAAGATCTTCTCAGAAAAAGGTTATCACGCAACAACAACGAAGGAAATTGCGGATGCTGCTGGAATGAATGTGGGGACGATGTTTCAATATGTAAAAACCAAGCAGGACATTTTGTATCTTGTGTGCTGCCATATTCATTTATTGGTCGAACAAGCTTTATATGCTGTTACTACAGAGAACCTTGATCCTATGAATGGGATTGTGAAAGATATTACCGCTTTGTATGAGATTGTTGATCAGGTTTCGGATTATGTTGTCTTAATGTATCAGGAAACAGCATCCTTAGATAAAGAGGCAAGAAGGTCCTTCTTTCAAAGGGAACAAAGGTTACGGAATCATCTTGTGAAACAAATTCAAAAGGGAATCGATGCGGGGGTTTTTAAGGTTTCACAGGAATCAGTACTTCTAATAGCAGAGGATATTCTCGTCCAATCACACATGTGGGCCTTCAGAAGATGGTCCTTATCAAAAGAATTCACCCTAGAAAAATATATAGCTACTAGAATTAAACTAGTAGAAACTCTTTTAACGTAAATAAAGATAGAGAGGGAGTTGTATGTAGGATGTTTATAAAACAGCCATTTGACGAATTTTTAGGTTTGGAATACAACAAGCTGTAACCGTTGATTTAAATGTTTCTTTTTTGAAGCCTGCTTTCGGTACCTACTTGATGGCAAATGCAAAAATTGAAAAGCAGGGTAAAACCCTCATTCACACGGAGTGTTCGATTTATAACGATAAACAAGAACTGGTAGCTAAAGCGAAAGCTATCTTATTTCGCACACAAAAATAAGTCTACAAGTATAGCCCAAGAGATACATCACTGCCGAAAGGGAAAGCTTTAGCTTTCTTTTCGGCTTTTTTTGGAAACTTTTTGTAGGTTTCTGTAGTTTTTAGTAGTTTGTAGGTTTTAATAGGGGAAGTTGGCGGCTTAAGTTTATTGTTGATCAAAATCTATATTCGTAGAATCGCAGAGAAAGTATACGAAGAAACCAATGGGTTGGCTACACTAGACATAAAGTGAACATAATCCTTTTCCTTACATATACTACTGTATAACCTGAGAGTATTTTGGTCTTTTTTTTCTTTATTTGTTAGAGATTAATAACAGGCAGGGGGGAAGGGAAATGACCAACCGATTCTCGGCCTTAGAAAGAAGGAATCACCTGGAGAAGATGGCTATGGAACACTATGATGTGTTAGTCATCGGTGGAGGAATTACCGGGGCGGGAATTGCACTAGATGCCACCCTGCGGGGGATGAAAGTAGCATTAGTGGAAATGCAGGATTTCGCTGCAGGAACTTCCAGTCGTTCTACCAAGTTGGTCCATGGTGGGCTGCGTTATTTAAAACAACTTCATGTGGCAATGGTAGCAGAAGTAGGGAAGGAACGGGCCGTTGTCTATGAAAATGGACCCCATGTGACTACTCCCCAGTGGATGCTACTACCTATTTATAAAGAAGGAACCTTTGGTAAGTTCAGTACATCACTGGGCTTAGGTATCTATGATTTTTTAGCAGGGGTCAAAAAGTCAGAACACAGAAAAATGTTGACGGCGGAAGAAACCTTAGCTCTTGAACCTCTTCTGAAAAAAGAAGGGTTGCTTGGTGGGGGCAACTATGTGGAGTACCGCACAGATGATGCCCGTTTAACCCTTGAAGTGTTGAAAGCGGCTGTGGACAATGGGGCAATTGCTGTGAATTATGCAAAGGTGGTAAACTTTCTATACCGTAATCATCAAGTAAAAGGTGTCCGGGTCCTGGACCAAATCACCAAAAAGGG
>CALNBV010000267.1 GCA_937874515.1 uncultured Paenibacillaceae bacterium
TAGCCCATGATTGGAGGCATGGCACCTGATACCCCGCCAATGAGGGTATTTAACGTTGAGGTTCTTTTTAACCAATAGGTATAAACGATGACATAGAAGAAAAGCCCTAACAACCCTAATAGAGCCGTTATCAAGTTTATTGTTCCTAAAATGATGATCCCGGCAATGCCTAAATAAAAGCCAACCCGCAACACAGAATTAGGGTCTAACCTCCCCGATGGCAAAGCCCTTTTCTTCGTCCTTTCCATCAGGCTATCTAAATCCCGGTCAATATAGTTGTTTAAACAGGTTCCTGACATAATGACAAGGGCAGAACCAAGCATAGTGAGGAGTACGATTTTCAGATCCAAGGGACCCGTGGCCGCCAGCCAACATCCTGCAAAAACCATTAGGAGATTGGCCACCGTAATACCAACTTTGGTGACGGAGATATAATCCCGCCAGTCACCGTGGGGTTTGGCCTCAGATAGAGGACCTGGTTCCATAACACGGCTAGAAACAGTGTCACAAGTTGCTGTCGATTCTAATGGGGACGTTTCCGTCATAGAAGTATCCATCTAATTTCCTCCTTTAATAGAGCGATTTCTTCGAATGAGTTTCCACCCAGGCCTGGACCGTAATCCAAATACACACTCCAAACATCAGAGAAGCCAATGCCATATGAAGGACTGTTGAATAAACCGCTAATTGACTATAAATTGTTAGAAAACCTACCATCATTTGAAAGCCTAGCAATAAAGCCAATAATCTTCTTTGTTTCTTAAAAACATTTTTGCTTTTTCCAAGGAAAATCACCCACAAGCACATGGCGACTACTCCATATGTGACAATGAGATGGGTGTTCATCCAGGTTTTTGCCACTGCAGGAGAAGGAACTAAAAAGTTTAAAAGGCGATACTGTTCCTGGATTGCAATTAACCCGGCGCGGCTATGTTCTACAAAAGCACCTAGAACTAACTGAAAATAAACAACGAGGGTAGCTGCCAATCCAGCTTTAATCAATGCCCTTTTTCCCTTCACTTCACCTAAGTCCTTTTTCTTGTAATAACAAAGGGTGGTAATCCAGACATAGGTGCCAAATAAAAGATTGGCAACCCCCACATCAATGGCTGTAAAACCTGGAGGCAACTTTAAAATCACGTTAATTGCCCCCAACCCTGCCACAGCAAACAATAAGAAAAGAGAGAAGAACGTAAGCCTGGCAGGGACAGGAGAACTTTTTCTTTTACGCCAGGCCACGATTCCATTCCATAACATCATTAAAGAGACAAGGAAAGAGAGCAAACGATGCACATATTCTACAAGCACTTTACCCTCTAGGGGAGGAATGACCTTCCCATTGCATAGAGGCCAATCAGGACAGGCTAAACCCGCTTTTAGACCAACAACAAGACTTCCCGCAATAAGTAATAGAAATATTGCAACAGATGTTGCCAGGGGTAAGCGATATCCCATGGCAATCCCCTATCTAGTCCCAACGTTCTCTTCGTTGAACTGGCGAGGGGATGCTACGCCGAAATCATAAGGGGTTGAAGTAACCACAGGCGTCTCCCTGAAATTGTGTTCCGGAGGAGGAGAAGAAACAGACCATTCCAGAGTTTTGGCTCCCCAGGGATTATCTGGCGCCTTAACCTTAGACCGGAGAGAAATGATAATATTGGTTACCATTAGAATTGCCCCAATTCCAAGAATATATGAACCAATGGTTGCAACATCGTTGGCAAACTGTAAATTTATATCATATTGGAAGACGCGGCGGGGCATTCCCATAACCCCAACATAAAACATCGGGAAAAATGTGAGATTGGTTCCTATAAAGGAAGTCCAGAAAGACCATAACCCTAACTTTTCTGAATACATCCGCCCTGTCACTTTAGGGAACCAATAGAAGATCCCCGCCAATACTGCCATCATGCTTCCGCCAAATAATACATAATGGAAGTGCCCTATTACGAAATACGTATCATGAACATGGATATCCACAGGCACCGCCGCTAAATAAAGGCCGGAAAGGCCGCCGATTGTAAATAGCCCCATAAAACCAAAGGTGGAATAGAGCATGGGTGTAGTAAATACATTGGATCCCCGCCAGAGGGTAGCCAACCAGTTAAAGATTTTAATCGCCGATGGAACCGCAATAATCATAGAGGTAATCATGAAAGGAATCCCTGCTGAAAGAGACATCCCTGCAGTAAACATATGGTGTGCCCATACAAGGAATCCGAGAAATCCAATAGTGACAGAAGAATAGGCAATTGCACGATACCCAAAGATTGGCTTGCGGGCAAACACAGGGATAATTTCCGAAACTAATCCCATGGCAGGCAAAATCATGACATACACCGCAGGATGGGAATAGAACCAGAACAAATGTTGATAGAGCATAGGGTCCCCACCCATGGAGGCAGTATAGAAGATGGTACCGGCATGACGATCAAGGAGGAGGGTCGTTACAGCACCTGCCAGTGCAGGTGTACCAAACAATTGAATAAAGGCAGTAACCAGCATTGCCCATACTAATAAAGGCAATCGATTAAAGGTCATTCCCGACGCCCGTAAATTAAATACAGTCACAATAATATTGATGGAACCGAGAATGGAAGAGAGACCGAGAATATGAACTGCAGCCACCCATAAATCCAATCCTACTCCGGGAGTTTGTATGCTATAGGGAGGATATGCGGTCCAGCCTGTATCAGGAATCCCCAGGAAGAAACTAGATAAAATCACGAGGCCCCCCAAAATAAAAATCCAGAAAGCAAGAAGATTCATGCGGGGAAAAGCCATGTCCCTTGCGCCAATCATAATCGGGATTAAATAGTTACCAAATGCGGCAGTCAGCATGGGAATCATAAAGAGAAAAATCATAATGGTTCCGTGCATAGTAAAAAGCTGGTTAAAGGAATCTGGGCCTGGCAATATTTCTGGTGTCCCTGGTTTCCATAACACCGTTCGAATCAATAAAGCCGCTGCACCGCCCAGGAAAAAGAAAATCAGGCAGGCAATCCCGTACATAATCCCAATCTTTTTATGGTCTACTGTTAAAAGCCAGTCCCTAACAAAACCCCGGCGAACTGCGTGTTCCCCTGTCAATTCATTCCCTCCTTTATTTCAGCGTTTTCATATATTCAGCAATTAATCGTGCCTCATCTTCTGTTAAGTTCTGCGGTGGCATAGGGGCTGTATATCCTTCAGGTATCTTTGCAGACGGTTTCATAATGGATTCAACGATATATTGATCGTCATACATCACCGTTGAACCATCTGCTAATTTTTTCGATTTTCCATACACACCACCCCATCCAGGGCCAAACAACTTGCTAGAATCAACTGCATGGCAATTCAAGCATCCAGAGGATTGAGCTAAGGCTTTCCCTTTTTCTGCAGGGCTAGCAGAGGAGGATGTCGTTGTTCCACCCTTACCGCCAGATTTAACGAATTGATTAAAATCATCCTGGCTCACTACAGTCAGCTTCCCTAGCATCATAGAGTGCATTGTTCCGCAGTATTCCGCACAGGGAATAGAGTATGTCCCTTTCTTCAACGCACCTGTCCAAAATTGCGTCTGTCTCCCTGGCACAGCATCTTGCTTCATACGGAGGGCTGGAATCCAAAAACTATGGATGACATCATTTGAAGTGATTTTAAATAGGATATTTTTTCCCTCTGGAACCCTTAATTCATTGGTTGTTTTGAATCCTTCAGGGTATTTAAAATCCCATGCCCACTTCTTACCAGCCACCTCAATGGTGTAAACATCTTTGGGAGGACGTTGAATATCATAAGTGAGTTGCGATCCAAGTACACCAATGATAACGAGGATAATTGCGGGAATAACGGTCCAAATTATTTCAATTTTGGTATTCCCGTGAATGGATAACCCCTGATCATCACTCCTTCTTCTCCGATAACGGATCAGGAAAATAAATAAGAGCATTTCCACCAGAATAAATATGGCCAGCGACACCCAGGAAATCAGTATAAAAAGGGAGTCCACTTTTTCCGCCATGTTGGCAATGGCTTCCGGTAAAAACCAACCGATATCCACAAAACACTCTCCTTTCTTTTCGGGGGATTGTCTATTCATGAACAAATATATGTACGGGGAATTTGGGATATGTCATTTAAACAAAAAGAAAAAGGCTCCTGGTATAGGAGCCCTTTCAAAGGATTAATTTAGACAAGTTGCTTTTTATTTTATTAACAAATTCTTCTTTCTCCTCATCATTTACAAAACATCTCTTAGGAACAATATAGGCTTTTAAAGAATCCATATAGAGAAAGAAATAATCTTTGCTTTCCCCAAGTTTATCGATTCCATTCCATTTCGTCTTTGATTCACCATTGTCGGTGGTTTCAATAATTCCTTTATCATTTAACTCAATGGTTATTTTCCCAAGGGAATTTCCTACTTTCCCCTCTTTAATCATTTGACGAATATATCTAAGGGAACGCCTATGGGAATACTTTTTATAAAATAAAACCCATAGGAGCCAAACAATAATAAAAGGAATGAGCCAAAACTTTAAAGGAATAGTAGAAGTTTGTGCAAAGAAAAAAGGAAGGATTAAATAGACAAGGGATAATATATACCTTTGAAAAAAAATTGCCTTTTTATAGGTTGGCGAGTGATTCATATGATAAATATTAAATTCAATATAATCTTTCTCCGTTAATAAAAATTGTAGTTTCATAAACTCACCTATAAATGATTATGGTTTTTACTATTATAGTAAAGGCTTCAGAAGTCAAATCAAATCCGAATATCCAAATCCCCCAAAACAACCATTGATTGTAAAGCTAAATAGATTTGAAAACTAATCTGGGGGTTATTAATATCTACTTCTAATATTTCATTTAGTTTTTGTAAGCGGTAACGCATGCCTCCGATAGAAAGGTTGATATCCCTTGCAGTCTGATATAAATTCAACCCATTTTTAATGTAAAAATAGAGTGTTTTTGTCATTTCAGAATTCTTACTGCGGTCATACTCAATAATCTTACCTAATGTCTTATTACAAAAGTCTCGTATATTATCCAATTTCCCAGATTGAAATAATACTCCCACGATTCCTAAATCATCATAAAAAACAATATTATTTTGTTGCTTGGCTAAATTTGAAGCTGCAATAGATTCTTCGTACAAATTAGGAGCTTTTTCAATATCGTTAGATTTAGAGCTGACTCCAAGTACAAATTTACAATAAGGGAACTTTTCCTCTAAATAGCTAATCAATTTTTCAAAGAAATTCTCCAAATTAATGAAGTTTTTTTCAAATTGTTCGATTGGCAACAAACCAATAATTCGCTGGGATTGTTGAGTTAACAAAATATTAATATTTCGATCCTTATAATATTTAGACAGGGTAGGGATGACATATTGATCACTGATTTCTATTTCTACATTGATTAAATCATTCTTTGAAGACTTCTCTAAAACAAACAGATGATATTCTGTCCCTAATTCAACCCCTATGTAATTCGCCTTTCTATAAATTTCTTGGGATGTCAAACGTTTGTTCAGGATATCTTCTAGAAAACTGCCTTTTAATCGTTGTTCTGTTTCAAATACCGTTCTTTCATTAAATAAATATAAAGAACAAATAACCGCTAATTGTTTTAAAATTAATGAATCGACTTCTTTAAATGATGTATTTATAAAGGAGCAATAACCCACAATAGATTGCCCTACGATGATAGGCGTAATTAATCTGTACTGTTCATTGGAAATGGCAATTTCAATGGTTTGTTTTTTATCTATACGCTCTAGGTCTCTTTGGTTCATTTGCTTTTTGAAAGTTTCTGTATGAAGAATAGCTTCAGTTGCATCCATTCCAGCAGCAGCTATTTGATTATATTTATCATCTTCGATTATCACTGGAATATTCGTAATCTGATAGATTACATCTACAAATGATTGTGCACTTTTACCGCTTAACAATTGCTCCATTAATTGGTTGTGAACCTTGATCGCCGCCTGGAGATTATCCCTTTCAATTTTTACCGAATCGTACATTTTTGTAAGTTCATCTTCAATATTTAAAGATTCATAAAAAGCCATTTCCTGTGTTGGATCCTCATCCCAATCATCGATGGTTTTACAAACCCAGCGACACTGGCTATCACCTTTTCCTTCACATTCTATTTCTTTCACTATGACTTGCTTTCCCATGACCATGGATAAATAACCACTAGCATAACCAACCATTGTATAACATACAGGTGAATCACTTAATCCAAATAATTTAATATGCTGTTCAGCCTCAAAAGAATTCCTGGAAATTCCCTCAAAATGTAATGTTCCTTTTTTAAAGTCTGATTTAGTGATCAAAGGTTCAGCATAAGCATGCCCATGGATCGTAAACATTTTAGGGCCTGCCCACAAAATATCTTTTTCTGAAGCCCATTTCATTTCTTTTATTCTCAATCCATCACTTACACCACAATTCCAACCATATCGCAATATAAAGGCTTTTGTCCGTTCTAATCCCATTGTTTTAATAAGGTCCTGACGTAAGATGCCCATAGCATTGGTGGGATTGGTAATAATTCGCTGATTCCCCATCACATTATTCCCTTGTTCCGGATAAAATTGAATTAAAGTTTCTAAAGCATCTAAATACAGGTCCTTCGTCGTATCCAAAAGACTCACCTACTTTATAGTATTAATTCGATTTGAGGAAATCACATAAGAAAAATATAGACACCAAAGTAATGATGTCTATATTTTACAGTTATTAAGATATTTTTGAAAGGGTTAATTCCGAATCTTCCAAAAACGTGTCGTATTTGTTTGTTATATCTTTTAACACTTCTGCAAAAGGCATTTTTATATCAGGCAATTCTTCGAAGGCAGGTGCTAAAGCTGTAATCCCTTCCATCACTAATGGATGCCACTTTGCTATTGTCTCGGTTAGGACTGCTTGATTATTTGGATTAATTTCAAGAATTAATTTACTTAAGTCTTGAGACCATTCTTTACTGCGGACCGTATCCAGATATAAATTTTCCAGCATTTCAGCCATTAATTCATCACCATTTAAACGGAACAACTCTGCGTATTTAACTGAAACTAATTCATCAAGCAAAGGTTTGAGGACAAGATTTAATGCAATAAAGGATTTACCCCAATCAAATTCCGTTAACATAAGTTCAATGACCTTACGCAACGGTTGCCACATGGGGTCACTTTCCCAGATATGGCGCTCTTCTTCACCAAATCCTAATTCAGGGTAGGCTAACTGTAATTCTTTTGTTCGATAAGAAATTCTTTGAATTCTTCTCATTTCATCAGCTGCTTGAAAGTGATAGCAGTTAATAATATAACTGGACGGAGCGATCATTGCACCGTATGAAGCCATCATTTGTAAACCGTGTGCTAGAAATCGTAAAGGTGTAAATGCTTTCAAAAGAAATTGTAACCATTGTTGATCAAGTTTTTCATTTGCCCGTAACTCTTCATTTTGTTCAAACAATATATCAATAAATGTTTCACGCTCATCCTGCAATTCTGTATATTTTCGATAAACAATACTGTGTGGATCACGGAAGTTATTCCATTGATCCATGGATTCCGCCTGGATTGCACTTTTATCGCGATATTTATCATACCAAACGACTACAGGATCATTTGGATCAAGCTCATAACGTCCGTTTACATTAAAGAGCAAATTATGAGTGACCGTTTCATATTCACTAGGAATTCTTTTGAATTTAGCTAAATCACTCCAGGTTCTAAGTTTAGGTTTGGCTGTAGTCATCGTGCCCCTCCTCATAATTATAATCAGTATTTTATCCGTGTTTTAAGAATTCTACTTTATCTGAACATGTGTTGATTTTCCCTGCAAAGGATGCAAGATTCACTTCTAATTCACCAGGCATCTTGAATTGTCTTCCTAAAATTTCCTCAACACTCTGTTTTGTAATCACACAATAATTATCAAACATCACTCGAACATAGCCACCACGGTCTACAACTTCCATATCTTTACCAGGGTTGTCTAATTGCATTGCTTCGATAAAAAACTCGGCCATTTCATTTCCACGAAACACAGGACCTACTTTCATTACATCTACTTTACCCATATTAGGCTATCCCTCCCCTTAAATTGATACTTGGATGCATATCCCCTTCAATGGTTACGATTACATTTCCATCTTCATTAATCTCAATGGGGAACTCGATTAACTTTGAAGTTTTCGGATTGATTCCTTGCCCTGTAGAAATATCATATTTCCAAACATGTGCAAGGCAGGTTAACGTACAACCATCCAATTCAGCATCTTCAAAGGATATATCCTGGTGAGGACACCAACCTTGAAAGGCTTTCACCTCATCATTCACTCTTACAAGGACCAGGGATATGCCATCAATCACTGTGTAATATTTTTCCCCTTCCCAAACATCATCTTCATGACATACTTGTTGTGTGATTTTCATTTCTAACTCCCCCCTAAAAATTAAATTGTCAATTCAATTTATAGTGGAGCATAACGGACAACCACATGGTCCATAGGTGCTAACCCAACTTCATTAACCTTTACATCTCCAGGAAATACTTCTCCTTTAATCAATACTTCAAATGGCCGATCCTGTTTTGCAACTCTTCGGTCAACAGAATGATAAGCCAATTTTTCAGCAAGTTGATTTAATGTATCCTCTTGTCCAACCACAAATAACTGTGCGACAAAATCCCCTTCAAACAACCCAGATAACGGTATCATTACTAACCCCCCTAAAAATTATTAAATAACGAGATTTTTATCCTTATTGTATTGTAAAGCCCAGGCTCCATTTTCAGGATCATAGCCCATTTCATGTTCAGATAGACTCATATAATTTAATAAACCGGGTACTGTTGGCGGTTGAACTTCTCCGGCAAGGAAACGATCAACAATGGTTTTTTGACCTGCATAGCGTTGTGGATTCCGTTCAAAAATCCATTGACAAGGATCAGAACAAAAATGTTTTTTCTGTCCTTCATAAGTTATTGTTTTAACCTCTACTTTTCCTGTTTTTGCATCTGGTATGCAAATAGGCAAATTACAGCAAGAACATAAAACTGGGAGTGTCTCAGGTAACGTTTTTTCAACGGCCCCATTTTGATAATTCTGAATAATAGTATCCCAATAAGGACCATAATTTTCTTCCCAATCAGGGTATTTTTCTGATAACCATTGACGCTCTTCAATGCCCATGCCAGCAACAGGTTTCCACCAAACCGTTGGTCTCCAGAAATAAATCCCCATTTGGAGAGAATGGCTAATATGATCTTGTTCGTACATAAATTGATCCCAAAACCATGGTTTATCCAAACCAACAGATTCAATGTTTTGCATAAACTGGTTAATAATCCACTCATCCATAAATTCCTTAAAGGACATGGAGCGATGTTTTAAAGGTGAATAGTAATCCATACTGATTCCCGTCATAACACCGAAAAGTCTCCATGCTTTCCAAAACATTCTGTCAACAATTTCCTGTGCCTTTTCCTTATCGTGTTTCATCATCACCTGGAGTGTTGCTTCACCGATTTGAGCGTGTCTTGATTCATCCGTTTGAATACTTGAGATTAAACTGGAAAAGTTATAATCTCCCACATTCATGGCATCGGCAGCCATTCCTAAAAATTGCAGGTTTGTGAATCCGGTTTCAAAAGCATAGGGTAAACCAACAGCTACATCAATTGCATTGGTTGCCGAAAACATATCGTCAAACGTTGCACGAGCTGCAACGGAAACCCACTCTTCGGTATGCATCGCTTTATGGGCCCAATCGAATTGAATATCCTCTCTGACCAACTCATGGGGAAAATACAATTGCATCTGCCCATGGCGAACCTCATCTAATGAACCAAAGACTGCAGTATTTCTCCATGCACTATCTAAACCAAAACGGGCCATGCGAGCTTCAGCAATTCCTGCATGCCATTCCAGTACAGCAAGGGCTCCATAATGCATTTTTAAAATATTGTTCCAGCCATCGCCTAACTTATTTGTAATTTTCGCTTTGGATAATGCGCTTTTAACCGCATATGCTCCACCGTCTTTATCACGTTGGATATCTACATACTCCCTGTAAGTCATCTTGTAAGGCTCGTCCCACTCTTCCCACGCCTCAATGGGAACCTGAGTTTCACCCACGATTTCTTTTGGAAAAACCTCTTCGTGTGATACGTAGGAGAAAGTCCAATTTACTTTTTGTGCAATATGATACCAATCTTCCCTTTTTAACTTTGGCACTTGTATGATACCCCCCTAATATAAAGTGAATAGTGATTTGTTTATACTTAATATGGTAAACGATTTCACAAAGGAAAATAACGCCAAAAAGTGCTGATATTAATTAATTTTCAGACTATTTTGACAGTTGCGTTTTCCAAAAAATGATAAAAACCTCCCCATTTATTAAAAATGAAGAGGTTCTCCTTTATCCCAGCATACTGTGACCACCGTTCACAGAGATCACCTGTCCTGTAATCCAATCGGTCCCTTCAGATAATAGGAAGACAATGATTCCTGTGACATCATCCACTTTCCCCAAGCGGCCTAAAGGGTATTGTTTCACAATTTTATTCATTGTGGCTTCATTGAAATTCAATGTACCCTGGTCAATAAGACCAAGAGACACTGTGTTACATTGTATATTGTGTCTGCCCACATCCTGGGCCAATGATTTTAAGAAACTAATAGCGCCATTTCGTGCAGCGGCAGAAACGATGAGATGTTTATTACCGTCCTGGCTGAATCACCTATAATATTGATAAATTTGCCCTGGTTGTTTTCTATCATCTCTGGCATAAAAGTATACACCAGATTCATTACACCGTAAAAACATACATCTACTTCCCGTTTCCACTCTTCTGGTTCGTACTTAAAGAAGGATTTCATCTGAGTCCAGCCTGCATTGTTAATAATGCAATGGATTTCCCCCAGGTCCTGTTCAATAGTCTCTTTCATCACCTGCACATCTTCCAACCTGGCAAGATCCCCTTTTACAAGACTCACCTTAACGCCGAAATCACTAAGTTCCTTTGCCGTTCTTCTCGCTGCCTCTTCTGATTCCAGGTAGTGCAAGGCAATGTTGGCCCCTTCACTGGCAACAGCCATAGCGATTCCCCGGCCAATCCCCTTTGCCCCACCTGTAATCAACACATTTTTCCCATGCAAAACCCTCATCCTCATTTTTAATTTCCTGTGAATGAGGCTTGTCTTTTTTCTAGAAAAGCCTTTGTTCCTTCTACCTTATCATTAGTTCCATATAATACAGCCTGGGCCAGGTTTTCAATTAGCAGGCCTGTATCTAGATCTACATCAAATCCCCGATTCACGACCAGCTTGGCCATTTGCACGGCAAGAGGCCCCTTGGCTGCAATTCGATTCCCTTTTTCTAGTACTACATCCATTAACTCTGGCAAAGGTACCACATCAGAAACTAAACCCATTTCTTTCGCCTCACTGGCGGAGATAAATTCCCCTGTCAAAATCATATGTAAGGCTCTGCCTTTGCCAATGATTCTCGCCAAACGTTGGGTTCCTCCTGCCCCTGGAATCACCGATAAATTTAATTCTGGCAATCCGATTTTTGCATTCTCCGAAGCCACCCGGATATCACAAGAAACAGCCAATTCACAACCGCCACCCAGGGCAAAACCATTGATCGCTGCAATAGTCGCCTTTTTGCAATTTTCTACCCGGCGATATACGTCAGACATACTGCCATGGGTAAAAGCATCCATAGATGTCCGTTCAGTCAGCTGGTTAATATCCGCTCCAGCAGCAAAGGCTTTATCTCCTGTACCTGTAAATACAATCACATGAATTTCTCGATTATTTTCGTACTCTTCTAAAGCAGACAACAGTTCCTTCACCGTTTGCCCGTTCAACGCATTGCGCACCTCTGGACGGTTGATTTTAATCATGCCAATCCCATCTCTTTGTTCAAGCAATAGATTGTGATAGATCATACTAGTTCCCTCCTCCCTTAGGCATATTTCTTATGCAATTGTGCCGCAATAATGTTCTTTTGGATTTCTGACGTCCCTTCATAAATTCTCGTAATCCGGGCATCACGATAAAAGCGTTCAATAGGATATTCGGAAATATAGCCAATCCCCCCATGAATTTGCACCGCTTTATCCGCCACACGATTATAGGTTTCAGAACCTAGCAATTTAACCATGGCCGCTTCTTTAATGACATTCATCTTTTGGTCTACCATCCAGGCCACACGGTAGGTCATAGAACGAAGGGCTTCTGTCTCCATGGCCATTTCCGCTAAATAATGCTGAATGATTTGTTGTTCGAAAATGGGTTTGCCAAACTGGATACGCATATGGGCAAAATCAAGAGACATTTCCAGCAATTTATCGCAAGAGCCTAGATTGCGGGCTGCCATGCCGGCTCGGCCATTTGCTAAAATTTTCAACGCATTGGTATACCCTTGCCCTTCTGCACCCAATAGGTTTTCTGCAGGCACTTCACAATCTTCAAAGAAAATTTCTGCAGAATGGGAACCGTGTAGACCCATTTTCTTTTCCTTTTTCCCTAACACAAATCCAGGGGTATTTTTATCAACAATAAAGGAAGTGATGCCTTTTGGTCCCTTGGAGGGATCCGTCACTGCCATTACTGTAAATACATCGGCAATCAATGCATTCGTAATATAATGTTTGCTGCCATTCAGGATGTATTTATCCCCCTTTTTCACAGCTGTAGTTTTTAAATTATAGGCATGGGATCCTGCACTAGGCTCTGTTAGGGCAAAGGCACCAATTCTCTCCCCTGTTGCCATGTCCGGCAAGTATTTACGCTTTTGTTCTTCATTGCCCAATTCCACAATGCCTACACTGCCAATGCCCACATGGCCGCCAATTACTGTTGTATATCCGTTATGGGTTCTACCCAATTCTTCAGAAACGGCCACTTTGCCAATCATGCCAATTCCCAATCCCCCATACTCTTCAGGAATACTCAGGGCAAACAGCCCCATTTCCTTTGATTGTTCTATAATTTCTTGGGGAATTTGATCTGTTTCTTCAATTTCCATAGAACGTGGATCCACTTCGTTATCAATAAAATCACGAACCCCTAATTTCAAATCCTGAATATCTTTTGGCAATTCAAAATTCATCATGTACCCCTTCCCTTCTACTGGTATTTATAAAACCCCTGGCCTGATTTCCGCCCTAATCGCCCTGCTTTCACATATTTCACAAGGACAGGAGATGGACGATATTTTTCACCCAGACTCTGGTACAGATATTCCATATTCCGCAAGCGGCTATCTAACCCAACAAGGTCTGCCATTTCTAAAGGACCCATAGGGTGATTCAAGCCAAGTTTAATGGCTTTATCAATGTCTTCTGCAGAAGCTACCCCTTCCATCAGCATGTTCATAGCTTCATTTCCAATGATGCAATTCATGCGACTGGTGACAAATCCAGGGAACTCATTCACTTCTACTGTTTCTTTCCCCATGTTTTCAGAAACTGATCTAACAATTTCCATGGTTGCATCGGATGTATCCAGACCCCGAATAATCTCGATTAATTTCATGCGATGGACCGGGTTGAAGAAGTGCATGGCAATCACTTGGTCTGGCCTTTTTGTTGTCGCTCCAATTTCCGTCGGGCTCATGGTGGATGTATTGGTTGCCAGAATAGCATGGGCGGGTGCCCACTCATCTGCCTGTTTAAATACATCAATTTTTAATTCCATAATTTCCAAAATAGCTTCAACCATTAAATCCGTGTTCTTTACGGCTTCTTCTAGACTCGTCGTATAGGTTAGATTTTCACGAACTAACTCTCCTTGTTCCTGTTGAATGTATCCTTTTTCAAGGCTTGTTTTTAAAAGGGTTTCAATATAATCTCTTGCCTTGGCAATGGCCTGTTCCGAAATATCCTGCAAAGCCACTTGATATCCTGACAATGCAGCCGTGTAAGCAATGCCACGGCCCATAGTTCCACTGCCGATGACAGCAATATGTTTAACCACTTGATCACATCCCCTATCTTAAACCTGGCAATTTTCCACAATGGTTGTAATCCCCTGACCGCCGCCAATACACAAGGTCACCAGACCGTATTTCTCCCCTCGCCTTTCCATCTCCCGAATCAGCTTGGTCATGAGAATGGATCCCGTTGCACCTAAAGGATGGCCCATGGCGATGGCTCCCCCATTGACATTCACCTTGTTTAAATCAAGATTTAATTCTTTAATGACTGCTAGAGATTGGGCGGCAAAAGCTTCATTTAACTCAATGAGCCCGATTTGCTCCAGAGTTAATCCTGCCCGCTTTAATGCTAATTGAGTTGCAGGAACAGGACCAATTCCCATCAATTCTGGAGAAACCCCTGATGCAGCCTGGGCAATGATTCTCACCTTTGGTGTAAGGCCGTATTTTTCCAAAGAATCCTCTGACATGAGCATGACCACAGATGCACCATCATTCCGGCCACTGCTGTTTCCAGCAGTGACCGTACCATTTTCTTTAAACACCGGTTTTAAAGCACTCAACTTCTCCAAAGAGGTCAACCGGGGGTGTTCATCAATTGTGAAAATATTCGAACTCTTTTGGGTACGAATTTCGTAGGGAACAATTTGCTCTGTAAAGTTGCCTTGTTTTATGGCCTGGCTAACCAGCTCCTGGCTCCGCATAGCAAATTCATCTTGCTCTTCTCGAGAAATACCATACTTCTCTGCTAAATTCTCCGCTGTCAATCCCATGGTTAACTCTCCATATTTCTCATAAGGTTGGGATCGAACCTGGCTTTCTGTATTGGAATCTAATAGCTGGGTATTCCCTGTCCCTAAACCGTAGCGGGCATTACGTATATAAAAGGGAGCCTGGCTCATAGATTCTGCTCCACCGGCAATGATCACATCTCCCATGCCACACATAATTTGTTGAGCTCCATTATTAATGGCCTGCAACGCTGAACCACATTGCCTGTGTACCGTGTAGGCAGGAACTTCTACAGGAAGCCCGGCACGCAACAAGGCGACACGAGCAAGGTTAGGAGCATCTGAACTTTGTTTCGTTTGCCCTAGAATGACTTCATCCACATCATTTCTGGAAATTCCGATTCTGGCCATGATTTCTTCAATAACTTTTGCCCCCAGGAAATCCACAGGGACATCTTTTAATGAACCTCCCAATTTCCCAATGGCCGTGCGAACCGATTCTACAATATATACATTTTTCATGGTCTGCCTCCTATACCATTGCTAATCCACCATTCACAGAAAGGGTTTGCCCAGTTACATATTCCGCTTCCTCGGAAGCTAAGTAAGCAACAGCATTAGCAATATCCCTTGGTTGAGCTAAACGGCGAAATGGAATGGCTTTTTCCAAAGCAGTGGCAATCCCTTGATTATATGATCCAATTTCCTGGAATAATGGGGTATCCACTGGTCCCGGAGAAACGCAATTCACATTGATTTTATAGCGGGCCATTTCACGGGCGATGGTCTTGGTAAAGGCAATGACCCCACCTTTCGCTGCGGAGTATACCGCCTCCCCACTGGAACCCACTCTTCCAGAATCAGAAGCAACGTTAATTACTTTTCCACTGCCGTTTTCAATCATCAGTGGCAAAATTTCTTTGCATGTATGGATTTGTCCCATTAAATTAATATCCATAATCGCTTTCCATGTGCCAGGTTCACTTTTTAAGAAAGGTTCAACCTTGTCCCATCCTGCATTATTCACTAACACATCGATTGATCCATAGTGAGCCATGGATGTCTCCGCCGCTTCTTGCACACTTTCCAATTTGGTTACATCACAAAATACGGCCTGGGCTTCTCCACCCTCTGCTTTGATAAGAGAAACTGTTTCTTGTGCGTTCTCCATGTTTACATCTGTAACAATGATTTTCATCGATTTTGCCGCCAGGGTCATGGCAATCTCTCTTCCAATCCCTCTTCCTGCACCCGTAATAAAGGCAACTCGTTGCTTCATTTTCATTCCTCCATTTCATATTTTAAAAACCTTTTTATCCCTTATTAGTCATCTGTTCGCTAATCATATCCCGCAGACGAAATTTTTGGATTTTACCGCTCTGGGTACGGGGGAAATCTTCTACAATTTCCACATGTTCTGGCCAATACTGTTTGGCCACCCCTTTTGTTTGTAAGTATTCTTGGATCCCTTCTAAATCTAGAGAGGGTCTGCCTGGTTTCATGCTAATAAAGGCACAGGCTTTTTCTTGTAAGCGGGGGTCAGGCATGGCCACAATTTGCACAACAGAAACATCAGGGTGCTCATAGATTACATTCTCCATATACACCACAGGAATGTTCTCACCACCCCGAATGATTATGTCTTTCAGGCGGCCTGAGATTCGAATATAGCCATCCTCGTCCATCTTTGCCCGGTCTCCCGTAACAAACCAGTCATCTTTATACTCGGCTCTCGTTTCTTCAATTCTCTTTAGATAACCAACAAATAAGGCAGGACCTTTTACAAGCAAGTTTCCTTCCTCATGGGGAGGACAAGCTTCCCCTTCAAAATCCGCCACTTTCACTTCCATGCCAGGCAAAGGAACTCCATCAGTACCTGTAAGTTTTTCCATTGGGTCATCCAGTTTTGTTAAGGTGACTAACCCATTTTCCGTTTGCCCCCACCCTGATAAAATGGTAAAAGGAACCTTCTCATTTGCTTCCTTCACAAGAGCTTCAGGAATTGGAGCTCCAAGAGCAACGAACACCCGCAGGGAACTCAGGTTGTAATTCTCAATCCCCTCCATTTGTACAACATCTTGTAAGAAAGGTGTTGCCCCAGCTGTATACGTGATTTTTTCCTGATTAATAAGTTCAATGAATTCCTTTGGGTTCCAAATATCTTGATAAACCCCTGTACCACCATAATGAACAGGCAGGCGAATTCCATAACCAAATCCCGTTTGATGTGCAAAGGTAGAAGCCATAAACATCACATCATCCGAGGTTAAACGAAGGCGTTCAATCCAATAATTTGTGGAAACACAAAGGGTATTATGGGTATGCATAACCCCTTTGGGATTTCCTGTGGTGCCTGAAGTGAAAATAATCTCTGTTACATCGTTAGGATCATGATGGATTTCATCTAACATGGCTGGATCCATTCGTAATTCCCAGGGCTCATTCATTAATTGGGATATGGGACTCATTCCTTTAGGCACTTGCTCTCCTACTACAAACACATGCTCAAGTCCAGGCCACTGAGGAATAAGACGTTTAATCATTTCTGGATAATTAAATCCTCTAAACTCATCGGGAATAACAATCATTTTGGAATCTGCCAATCCTACCATATAGCCGATTTCCCGATCTCGGTATATGGGAATCAAAGGATTCGTAACAGCACCAATTCGAGTAGCAGCATAATGGAGAATAATAAATTCATTCAAATTAGGAAGTTGAATAGAGAGTACATCTCCCTTTCCTAATCCTAAAGACAGGAGGCCTAAAGCAACACGGTCAACCACTTTACCAAGCTCACCATATGTATAGCGGCTTTTTTTATCAATAATGGCTAGTTTATCTGGGTGTTTGGCAATCGCTTCATTTAAATAATCGAGAATAGTTAGATTCGGCCAAATATTCTGATATTTTTCCACATACTCCTGACGCAAAATCGTTTCAAATTCCACTATGCTTCCTCCTTGTTACTTTCTAAATTTCTTGAAATCAACAGGTCTCTTTTCCAGGAAGGCGTTCATCCCTTCCCCTGACTCATCTGTGTTGTAAAACATGGCTAAACTGCTCATAGCTAATTGGGAAATCCCCTGTATGCTGGCAGTATCTGCGTTGAAGGAGTTTTTAAGTATTTTCAGTGCTGTTGGGCTCTTCTGCAGAATTTTTTCCGCCCATTCTTCTGCTGCTTGTTGCAATTGTTCTGCAGGAACCACTTTGTTGACAAGGCCCATTTCCTTTGCTTCCTGGGCCGTATACTGTTCGCATAAATACCAGATTTCCCGAGCTTTCTTTTCCCCAACAATGCGAGCCAGGTAGGCAGAGCCGAATCCTGCATCAAAGCTGCCCACTTTGGGCCCGCTCTGTCCAAACTTCGCCGTATCTGCAGCAATGGTTAAATCGCAAATCACATGTAGGACATGGCCACCACCAATGGCATACCCATTTACTGCTGCAATAACAGGCTTGGGAATATTGCGGATCACTTGATGCAAATACTCAATTTCTAAACCAATGCCACCTCCTAAACCACCGTTATAATCGTACCCCCCTTCATCACCTTTTTCTTTTTGGTCCCCACCAGTGCAAAAAGCTTTTTCCCCTGCACCAGTAAAAATGACCACTCCTACCCGATTGTCATCCCATGCATCACGGAATGCCCAGATTAACTCATTTATCGTTTGCGCCCGAAAAGCATTGTATACCTTTGGGCGGTTAATCGTAATTTTTGCAATGCCATTGGTTTTCTCATACAAAACATCAGTTAATTCCATTGTAAATTCCTCCAATATTAAAATAGTTTCAAAACAATCTGGCCTTTAATTACATCAATTCCCTTTTCATTTGTACATGTCACTTTTTGTGTAATCCAATTGTGCTGGACATTCAAATCAATAATTTCAATTTCTGCTGTAATTCGATTGCCTATGTGCACAGGATGTAAAAACACCAGTTCTTTTTGCATAATGACACAGGGGACACCTGGCAACTCTTTGCTGATTACTTCTGTTATCAATCCTTCGCTTACGATCCCTGGTACAAAGCCCTGCTGGTAGATTTCATTAAAATCCTTCGTTAATTGATTCCATCGATTCACTTCCACCTGGGAAATCATTCTTTGTTTTCGCGCGATTTGACCGATAAAATAGCAATCTACTTTTTCCATAGTTAAAGGTCCTCATTTTTTGACAGGAACAGAACGGAATTCTTTCCCGATAATTTTCTTGGCAATAACCATCATGTTGGCTTGAGCTGTTCCGTCCCCGATTTCTAAACCAATCACATCCCGCAAACGTTGCTCATGGGCCATTTCTTTCGTATAGGCATAATGGCCATTTAGCAATAAACATTCATGAATGGCTTCTACACTATATTTAGGCCCTAACCATTTTACAGAAGAAGATTCTTTGGAATGGTCCACCCCCTGGTCACGGAGCCACAAGCCACGATAGGCTTGCCATTTGATTAACTCCAATTGGGTATAGTGGGTAACAAGAGGGAAGGAAACACCCTGATAATTGGCTAAGGGTTGGCCAAAAGAAGTCCTCATTTTTACATGTTCAATGGTCTCATCAATACTTTGGCTAGCAGCGCCAACACATTGCAAACCAATAAGCAAACGGCTTAGGTCAAAACCATTCATTACCTGATAAAAGCCATTATTCTCCATGCCAATTAAGTTTTCTTCAGGCACTTCCACATCATTTAAATAAACGGATCCCCGGCCAACAGCGATGTTCCCCATATCTTCATACCCTTTGCACTCTACGCCAGGCAAATCTGCGGGAACAATAAAAGCACTAATCCCACGGTTCCCTAATTCCGGGTTCGTTTTCGCAAATACAATAAAGGCATCCCCAACAGTGGCTACACTAATCCCCGATTTCTCCCCATTAAGAACAAAAACATTTCCCTTACGCACCGCAGTGGTTTTAATGCCCCCGGCATCTGTACCAGCGGATGGTTCTGTAATGGCAATCCCAACAATTTTTTCCCCTCTTGCAATCATAGGCAGCCATTCCCGCTTTAGCTCCTCACGGGCATGATTCGTAATAATCTCACCAATTAATCCATTTAACATGACGGCATACGTAAGGTTAAAATCCCCCCGTCCAAGCTCTTCAGCCGCAATCCCCGCCGTTACACAATCTGCACCGCTCCCCTCATATTCAAGAGGAATACGCAACCCGTTTACCCCTAACTCCCCAAGCTTTCTCCATAGGTGCCTGGGCATAATCCCTTCCCGATCCCACTTGCTATAATTAGGAAGAAGTTCCTCTTTCGCGAATTCTCTTAACATCTTGCGAAAATAATCCTGTTCTTCAGTAAATGAAAAGTTTAACAATGTGAATTCCTCCTTTTACTAATATAATAAGCAAGTTTCGTGCCAACTTTTTTATATAGAAAAGCTATATTTTAGCACATTATTCTTTGCAATTTTAATAATCTTTCGCAAATTTGCGAAACAAAAATGATAATCTTGTTAGTATATAACAAATGTTCAAATTATCGACTAAAATTAATTAGTATATATATGGAATACATTTCTAAATAATAGTAGATTTATACTGTTCAGTATTTATTTCTAACATATAGTTACCAATTTTTATCTACCAAAAAATACATAAGAATAAGAGGAGATAAAATTGGCAAAAAAATTTATTACATTATTCATTTTAATTTTTATGACATTGGGATTCAGTATCCCTGCCCTTGCTGCCCTGAATACTACAAAACAGCCTCCTAGTAGCGTTGGTTTTGAAAAGGATTCTAAAACAAAAAAGGACACTAAAACTAAAAATACAAAAACCGGAAGTTACGGGTATAAAGATAGTAAAGGAAGATATTGGGTTCCCAATAAAAATATGCATGGTGGTGAAGGATGGACAAGAGAATGGAAAGACGGCTCTCATGATCATGTCTATACCAATGGTTCAGTAAGGAAACATAAAGGAAACGGGCAAGCTAATTTTTCAAATACCAATAAATATGGAAATAATGTGCCATGGTATGTTTTAGCTGGACTAGGTATTTTAAGTGCCATATGTATACTTACGCCAATCCCAGGTGATGAAGTAATTGTTGGTGGGGCATTATTTGCTGCCTTATAGATTATTTCATCATTTCACTTAATTTTCTCTGGTACCTGTATGATAATTTTTCTTAATAAATGATGGATAAGGAACCCACAGGAGGCTTACAAAATGCTCAATGAAAAAATAGTAGATATGGCTGATTATTTTCTTTTTGACACAATGAGCTTAATCGAAACAATTGTTAATGAGGAAGAACCTGAAAATTCAGCTGTCACTGCACATAAAAGATTAAAAATTTATATTGAAATAATGAAAGAGTTAGATGAAGAGTTTGAAATAACTGATGTAAAGGAACTTATTCTATCACAAGGGTACGAAGATTCATTTTACGAGGATTTTGAAGCGAAAAGAGAAGAAGAAGCAAAATATTACATAGGTGATATGGATTGAACCAATTGTGGGGCGTTGCCACGAACGCCCCTTTCTGCTCATTATTTCAACTTATACTTTGCTATTTTCCGATACAAGCTTGCAATATGTATATTTAATTTTTGCGCAGCTTTCGTTCGGTCTCCATCTGCTTCTTCCAAAGCACGTTGAATTGCATTGATTTCTGCTTTCCTTACTTCTTCTTCTAAACTGTGGAGAGGTTCATGTTCTTTCTCCAGTTGGTTCGTGTAATGGGAAGGAGAAATATAGAGGGCATCCATAGATAATACATTTCCGTCAACAATATTCATCCCCCGTTCAATAAGGGCTTTTAATTCCCGCACATTCCCTGGCCAATCCTGACTTAACAACCACTCTTGCAACGTTGCATCGATCTTTTTAACATCCCGTCCAAGTCGATCGTTGAAATACTGGATGAAATAATAGGCTAATGGGAGAATATCTTCTTTTCTTTGCCTAAGAGAGGGAATTTTCAAATCAAACACATACAATCGATAAAATAAATCTTGCCTGAACTTTCCTTCTTGCACCAGGGTCTTCAAATCCCGGTTCGTCGCAGCCACAATACGAATGTCCACGTTTTTACAACCTGTACCACCTAACCGCTCCACTTCTCGTTCTTGCAAAACCCGCAAAAACTTCCCTTGTGCCTGATAGGGCAATTCAGATATTTCGTCAAGAAAGAGGGTGCCATGTTGGGCTAATTCAATCTTCCCTGGTTTCCCTTCTTTTTTCGCACCGCTAAAGGCGCCACCTTCGTATCCAAAAACTTCAGATTCAAATAACTCCTCAGGAATGGCAGCACAGTTTACAGCAACAAAGGGGTGATTTTTCCTCGTACTTAAACCGTGAATGGCCTGGGCAAACAATTCCTTTCCTGTCCCGCTTTCCCCCGTTAATAATACTGTGGAATTACTGGCGGCGATGCGGGCAGCTAATTCTTTAATATGGGTAATTACTGGACTTTCCCCTACAATTTCATCAAAACTATATCGATTGGATTTTACGATTTTCTTCTTCATCTTTTCCCCATCGACAGCATTCATGAAGGAGAGAATTTCATGGTGGTCTAGATCTTCTTGCCGCAAGATGACGCGATATAGTTTTTGGTGATCTTTATTGGTAACCCTGAGCAAACAAGAGTAACCAAATAAAGTAGCAAAAATTACCCTCTTTTGTTTTTGGCCAGGAGAGCCCTGAATAACATCATGAATGGACACACCCAACCAATCCCTCTTGTCTATGGAAAAATGTTCACAAAAATCCAGGCTAACATCTATGAGTTTTCCACTTACATCCGTTGTAAAGGAACCCCAATCTCCGCTATGCTCTATCAAATTTAGTGTTTTCTCCATTTCAATCACCTATGAATCCTCATTGGACAAAACAAAAATCACAACTTGTCCTTTAATCACTTCATTCCCTGCTTGATTATAGCAAGTCACCTTTTTTGTCATCCAATTCCGTTCCACATTGATATCAATGATCTCCAATTCAGCAGTAATCAGATCGCCAATATGAACAGGATGATAGAAGATTAACTCCTTTTGCAATAAAATACAGGGGATTCCAGGCAACTTTTCACTAATAACCTGGTTTATTAACCCTTCTGTCAATAATCCTGGAACAATAGGCTGGCTATAATAGGTTTTCCAAACTTCTTCCTGAGGATAGTAAACCGGGCTAAAATCCTGGGTTAGTACATTGCACAACCTTACATCTTCATCTGTAAACGTCCGTTGTAACCGGGCAATTTGTCCAATGAAAAATTGCGTAACCGTTGAATTCATAATAAACCATTCCCCTTTTCTCGTTCTACAATATCCTTCGTATTCAGTAAAGAAAACTTGGCTGGCGCCAAGCCTTTAGGCGCAGGCGGCGGCCTTAGTTGCCCTTATGTCGATAAGACAAAATTTATAAATTCTTATCGACTAAACAATACAAAATAGACTTACCAGTATCTCACCGGTAAGGTCTATTCTATTTGCTATTTATTTATCAGTGACCAATTGGAATTGCCCATACACATCACGCAGGGCTGCTTGGATAGCCTGACCCGCTTTTCCTCGATAATACATCTGTACCCGATCAATTAACCCATCGATGCCATCCCTGAGAGAATACCCCCGCAACAATTGGCGGATGTATTCCCTGCCATGTTCAGTGGCCAGAGTACAAGATGCATCTACAATCACCCCATACTTTAGATCTAGTTCCAATGTAATGGTAAGGGAATCGTAGACATTTCGTGCTGCCATTCCCTGCGGAAATTTCGCATGCCCTGCAATTAAGTATGTGTTCATCCTTTTGGTCTCCTTTTACTGTTTGTTAGAGTACGGAAACGGGATCAAAAGGCCATGCTGGCAACATTTTGCGAAGAGGCTTATCCTGTCTGTAACCAAGGGCATATTCAGCCTGCATAATGGTATGAATTTCTCTCGTTCCTTCATAAATCACCGGCGCTTTGGAATTCCGTAGGAAACGTTCTACAGGATATTCATCAGAGTAGCCATAGGCTCCATGGATTTGCACGGCATCATTTGCTGCTTCAAAGGCAGCGTTACATGAAATCCATTTTGCCAATGAGGTTTCCTGGGTATTTCGTAAGCCTTGATTTTTTAACCAGCCAGCTTTATACACCAGCAAACGAGAAATCTCCAGATTTGCACTCATTTTCGCAATCATCTGTTGGACCAATTGATGTTTCCCAATTTCTTTGCCAAAGGTTTTTCGTTCATGGCAATATTTCAAACTGGCTTCAAGGCTGGCCTCGATTAAACCGCAAGCCCCTGCAGCTACAGTAAAGCGGCCATTATCTAAGGCAGCCATAGCAATTTTAAAGCCTTCCCCTTCTTCACCAAGACGATTGGAAACAGGCACTTTTACATCAGTGAAAAAGAGTTCTCCAGTATTGCCCCCACGGATTCCTAATTTACCTTTGAGTGCTCTGGATTCAAACCCTTCAAAGGTACGCTCCACAATAAATGCGGTGATCCCTCTATGTGCTAAATCATGATCCGTTTTCGCAAACACAATGAAATTGTCTGCTACATCACAAAGGGAAATCCATGTTTTTGAACCATTAAGAATGTAATAATCCCCATCCCGTTTTGCCGTAGTTTTCATGGCAGCTACATCGGAACCTGCATTAGGTTCTGTTAAGCCAAAAGCACCAATCTGTTCTCCCCGGGCCTGGGGCACCAGGTATTTTAATTTTTGTTCCTCGGTTCCCCATTGCAATAAGGTCATACTATTTAACCCCGTATGAACAGAAACCGCAGTCCTGTATGCTGTATCCCCCCGCTCTAATTCATCACACACAATAGCAAGGGCATTATAATCCATACCCCCACCGCCATACTCTTCAGGAATGCATACACCCATTAACTGCAATTCAGCCAATTTATTCAGCACACCTGTTTCAAAGTGATGGTTGCGATCCCATTCCTGCATAAAGGGAATAATTTCTTTATCTGCAAACTTTCTCACTAACTTTTTCACACTTTGCTGCTCCTCTGTTAATTCAAAATTCATCATCGAAATTCCTCCTATATAATAGAATTTTGTTTAAATTCAGATATTTCATCTTCCATGTAATTCATGTTTTTCAGGATTGAAAAAGTATGTTCTCCAAACAACGGTGGATGATGTCTCATGGTAACCGGTGTTTTTGAAAATTTGATGGGCGAACCTACAACTCTAAGATCTTCAATTGTTGGATGCTCCATCTCTACAATCATGTTTCTTTCTTTTATATGTGGATCATTAAATAGTTCTTCAATGGTATTAATGGGACCATTAGGAATTCCTACAGCGTCTAACTCCTCTTTCCACTGTTTTTTTGTCTTTCCTTTTAAAGTCTCTTCACATAAAGAAATTAAGTTCTCCCTATTTCGCAAACGGCCCTTATTGTGCTTATACTCATCCATCTCCGCCAATTCAGGGCTTCCTATAACAGTTGCAAAGCGACGAAATTGTTCATCATTTCCTACAGCCACAACCAACTGGCCATCTTTCACCGAAAAGACTTGATAAGGCACAATATTAGGATGTTGATTTCCCAATCGCTTTGGCGTAATGCCGCTGCATAAATAATTGCTAGCCACATTGATGAGGGAAGACACCTGGCAGTCCAGTAAGGAAATATCAATTTCCTGCCCTTCCCCTGTTTTTTCTCGATGATGCAAGGCTGCCAGAATGGCAATCACCGTATATAAGCCTGTCAACACATCTGCAATGGCTACCCCAACTTTTATAGGGCTCCCATCCTCTTCCCCGGTGATGCTCATCAGGCCACTCATAGCCTGAATGATATAATCGTAACCAGGCAACTCTTTATATGGTCCTGTTAAGCCAAACCCTGTAATGGATGCCATAATCAGCCCTGGATTTAACTTCTTCAAGTCCTCAAAGCCTAAATCCATTTTTTCTAAAGTGCCTGTTTTGAAATTTTGCACAACCACATCACTGGAAGCCACAAGCTTACGAAAAATTTCCTTCCCCTGTTCAGCTTTCAAATTCAAGGTCATGCTTTGCTTATTCCGGTTTGCACATAAATAATAAGCGCTTTCACCATTCACAAAAGGAGGACCCCAACCCCTTGTTTCATCCCCTGATTCATAATGCTCAATCTTAATCACTTCTGCTCCTAAATCTCCCAGGATCATGGAACAGAAGGGACCAGCTAATACACGGGAGGCATCAATGATTCGGATTCCATCCAAAGCCCCTGCCACTTCATCACCCCTTCCAACCGTTGAAGTAAAATAAAAAGAGCCAGTAAAACAAACAATGTACTCACACATTGAAGGTTTCACTGACTCTTATCCATGGCTCGTCTTCCGGCAAAAGAAGATCAAGTGAACAAAGTCAAGTTTATTGGTTACTTATTTAAGAAAGTACCAAACCGTTCATGCAGCAAGGACAATTTGCTGTCATCGGTTTGTTAGTTTAACTATAAACTATTTATCTGAATTTTTCAATAATGTTTTTCTACTTCAACAATTCAATAAATTCATGTAAAATCCTTGCCGTCAAACCCCAGATAATCTTGTCTTCATACCGATAAAAGTATTCTGGCAATCGAACATTTCTCCATTTGTAATCCCGTCCATCTGGAATCAACTCAAAGGGAAATTCCTCTTCTGGCTGAATTTTCACCTGAATATAATGAATCTCTGGTTCATAGTTCAAAAGATAATTCAAAGGAACGGTAAATACTTCGCTTACTTCCTCGTTAGGGGCAATTTTATGGTGGTTTTTAATCTTCCCGACAAAAGAAAAAATAGAAGAAGAACTGGGATGGACTAAAACTCCCAGGCCATGGATTATTTCTACTTCTTCTAAATCAATTCCTAACTCTTCACAGGTTTCCCGCAAGGCTGCTTCTTTTTCCGAAGCATCATCTTGCTCTACCCTTCCCCCGGGAAAACAGATTTCACCCGGTTGGCTCTTCAATTGATGGGACCGTATTTCAAATAAAACATGGGTTTCTCCATCTACTCCAACAAGAGGGATAAGCACTGCAGATTTACGTAGCGGTGCAAATCCAAATAGATTAAAGGGATGTAATTGCATGCGATTTTCGATTTCTTTTATCATCTAATACAACCCTTCCTCACGTATTTCAAAATCAGCCTTTCGTAAAATTTTCGCCAAATATTCATATGGCGTACGGGCAATTTCTGTATAACTTTTTCTGGTGAATAGATGCCTTGCATTAGGGAACTCCTGCAGTAATTGTTTGCGCAGTTTTTTCCCCTGGGAATCCTCATCAACAAAAATATATATATCACTGTCATACGTCTGACTGGAAATATGATCAAGCTTATGGCTACTTAATGTTCCATGGGTACAAATAATTTCAACGGGCTCAGCAATAATCTTTTCAAGATGCTTTTTATCAGTTTTCCCTTCCACAATAATCACTTTTTGAATGATCATAAAAGGTCACCTCACCCTTATCATACCATGACTTTAATAGGACATTTCAAAAATCCTTAGTACATCCTCACTCGTAATATTTCTCGGTCCAGGAAGGTATTGGCCATCCAACCCACTAATGCGTACAGATTCCTTTGCCATAAAGGCCAGTTTTTCCTTTTCAATGCCCACTTGTTGGAGGGTGCCATAGGCTTCAAGTTCTTTAAACCAGGCGACAACCGCTTTAATGGTGGCATCTGCAACGACCTGGTCGTCCTTTTCATGAATTTGAAAAACCTTACGACCTAGTCTTGCCAATCGATGGGGTTTCTCACCTTTTACAATATATTCAAAATAGGCGGGGGTTAAAATAGCTAATCCACGTCCATGGGAAATATCATAATGGGCGGATAAAATATGCTCCATGCCATGAACCGGGAATCCTCCCCCACGACCTGCATTAGCAATTCCAATCAAAGCCAGGGAACTCGTCCATTGCAAATGGGATCTGGCTTCATAATCCTCAGGGAAATCCATGGCTTTTCGACCATATTCAATAACATTCCTCATTAAGCCTTCCGTAATCTCATCCTGTACATTGGCATTTTCATCCCCTGAAAAATAGCCTTCATAAAGATGGGTAAAAATATCCACGGCACCATCAGCTGTATATGCTGCAGAAACTGAATAAGTTAACTCCGGATCTAAAATAGCCGCCTTAGGATGAAGCCCTGGGCCACTCATGCCTGATTTTTCCCCTGTTTCCCAATTGGTAATCACCGCAGTATTATTGGTTTCCGAACCTGTTGCTGCTAATGTAGGAATTGTCACAATGGGCAATGCTTTTTGGATTGGCAACAATTCCTTCCACTTTCCTGTTTTGTTTCCCCGAATATATTCACCGCAGGGCCGTCCAGAAAGTGCAACGGTTGCAATGGCCTTAGCCGCATCCATCGTGGAACCACCACCAAGGGCAACAATCACATCGCACCCTTCTTCTCTTGCGATTTGTCCTCCCTTGTCTACGGTTGTCGCTCGTGGATTTGGCTCAATTTGATCATAGATAATATATTGTATGCCAGCTTGTTGCATTGATTGTTCGATTTTTCTCAAAGAACCTGTCTTCTTAGCAGAAGTTTTTCCTGTGACAAGCAGGGCTTTGGTTCCATATTCTTGTACGATTTCACCCACTCTCCCTGACTCGCCTTTGCCAAAGATAATCTTCGTGGGCATGTTTAAAATAAAGTTAATCAATGAAATCCCTCCCCTAAGAAAACTAATCCAAATATTAAGACTTCTTTTAATAGTAACAGACTCATCCCTACAGAGGCAACTGCCTGCCCCCTCTCAGCACTCTTTATCACCTTTATCCCCTTTAGTCAGTGAAGCTCGTAGATCTTATTGGAATTAAATTCCCAATAAATAATGAATAATTTCTATTTGTTTTTTTAATTCAACGGAATGATCAACATGATGTTGAATATTATAACCATCAAAAATTGCCACAATCGCAGTAGCTAAAGAATCTGTGGGGATTTTGGGGTTTATTTGTTTAGCATTTAGAAGATAATCTAAACTATTTTTAATTACTATTTTCCACCCCTGGTAGATAGCAGTTAACTTTGTTTGTATTTCTGGTATACGACTACTGTTTGCCACGAATTCAATATACATGGATGTCCACATTTCATTTTGTGTCAATTCTAATAAGTAATTAAAAATACTTAAAATCAACTCTTTGGAGTTCGTAGATTCCAGGTTAATGGTGATTGAATCCTGAATTTGCTGATGCAACAATAGCATTCGTTCATCCATAATCTGGAGGAAAATTTCCTCTTTATTATTAAAGTGAGCATAAAATGCTCCTTTCGTATAGCCAGCTCCCTTTGTAATATCATCAATACTTGTCGCCGAATATCCTTTCTCAGCAAATAATTTATAAGCAACATCTTTCATTAGAGATTTTGTTTTTTCAGATTTTAATTGATGTTTATTCATTTTTACCTCACCACTTTAAATTTCATAATATCGCCAAATTTCCGTTTTTTTCAACATATACATTTCATTATTTTATTATATCATCAAAATAAGTGCTAAACGATTGGTATTTAATTTATTAGAAGTAGGAGAATACTCAAGTTCTTACAAGCTTCTACTGACCCAATGGGATAAAGATGATAAGAATCCCGGAAACACAGCACATATAAGAAAGCCATATTCTCTGAGCACTCAAACTCAGAAAATATGGCTTTTCACTTCCACATTTAAAACTTGCCAAGGAATTGCATGACCAAAACCCCGGCTCCTAAAATCCACACATAGATGGCAAACCCTTTTAGACTACCTTTTTGCAAAATCTTAAGCATCCACTTCACTGCGATATAACCAAAAATAGCGGAAGCCACCGTTCCAAAAATCAAAGCATCTACACCAATAACCTCAACAGCGGTCCCTTCACTTAACTTCTTCAACTGTAAAACCGTTGCACCAGCAATGGCAGGAAGAGAAACTAAGAAAGAGAACCGTGCCGCAGCCTCTTTATTAATGCCACTGAAAAGGGCACCGGCAATGGTCAAACCAGAACGGGAAATAGCAGGCAAAATCGCCGCTCCCTGCAAGGTTCCTACAATTAAAGCATCTCTGATTTTAATGTCTTCAAAGGATTTATACCCCTGGTTTTTCACACGATCTGCAATCCAGAGAATAAACCCTGTCGCCAGGAATTCCCAACCAACAGTAACCCCTGTTTTCGAGATTTCTTCGAAGAAATTTTCAAACGTTAATCCGATGATTGCCGTCGGAATGGTCGCAACAACTAAAAGAAGCATCAACCTGGAAAAGGGCCGTTTAATTAACCCTAAAATATCACGCCAGAAAACAGCTACCACAGCAACCAGGGTCCCCAGATGAAGCATAGTATCCAAGAAAAGCCCTGCTTCTGATAAACCAAGAAATTTCCGCCCCAGTAAAAGATGGCCCGTGCTGCTAACGGGGAGAAACTCGGTCAAACCCTGAATAATGCCAAGAATAATAGACTTGATAATATCATCCATAAGAGTCCTCCAGTATGGAAAGAAAATTGTACAAACTTAACTTACTATCATCTTATACAGAATCCGCCATCTTTATTTCTGTTTCTCCCGAATGTATCGCGTTAATTCTGCTGTCATTTCATAATAAGAGAAAGGAGTAATTAAATAGATACCGTTGAAATATTGCATCGCAACATCAAGTAATTCCTTGGCGATTGCATTACCTTCCTGGCGTGCTTCTGGACCAACCCCGTGTTTTCTCATTCTTTCTCTGGCACTTTCCGAAATTTTAATGCCAGGCACTTCGTTGTGCAGGAACTCTGCATTTCTAGTGCTCGTTAAAGGCATAATTCCAACGAAAATGGGAATGGAAATATGGCGAGTCCGATCATAAATGAGCTTCAGCATTTCTGCATCATAAATGGGCTGAGTCATGATAAAATCGGCGCCAGCTTCCACTTTCTTTTCCAGGCGTTTAATGGCCGCATCGAAATGGCGCACATGGGGATTAAATGCTGCCCCTACCACAAAATTGGCCTGTTGTTTCATGGGTTTGCCTGAGAAAGTGATTCCCTGATTCAATTGCTTCACCATGCGAATCAAATCAAAAGAGGAAACATCAAAAACCGAACTAGAACCTGGCAAATCCCCAAACCGGGCTGGGTCACCTGTAATGACCAGCACCTGATTAATTCCCAGGGCATGCAATCCCATGAGGTGGGACTGTTGTCCAATCAGGTTTCGGTCACGGCAGGCAATATGAAGAAGAGGCTCTACCCCTAACCGATTTTTCATAATGGCGCCCAGGGCCATATTGCTCATTCTTGTATTGGCTAAGGAATTGTCTGCCAGGGTTACTGCATCCGCACCTGCATCCTCTAACATAGAACAACCCTGGATAAAGGATTCTACTTCCAAATCCTTTGGCGGGTCGAATTCCACAATAATCGTGGGCTTTTTTGCCACCATATCTACAATTCCCTCAGGTTTTTTCACTCGTTCAGGTTGGGTAACATGGACCACAGGCTCCACAATTTCATCAACCACTGGGTTAACCCTGGAAACAGGTTTTAAGTCTTTTAAGGCATCAGCCATGGCCTTGATGTGTTCAGGGGTGGTTCCACAGCATCCTCCAATTAAACGAACCCCCTGGTCGCGAAAACGCAGGGCACTTTCAGCAAAATAAACAGGAGCTGATTTATAATTGTATTCTCCATCTGATAGCCCTAAGCGGCCTGCATTAGGAAATACAGACAGGGGCAAATCAGTTGGCACAATGGTTTTTTCTAGAGAACGAAGAATCTCAGCAGGACCCATGCGGCAATTAAGCCCCACAACATCTGCACCCGCCTTTTTTAATTCTTCAAAAGCATGTGTTAAAGAATAGCCGTCCCTGGTCAGTCCAACTTCAATGGTTGCTAATTGGGCAACGATGGTCTTCGTGGTCATGGGACGAATGACTTCTAATGCGAGAAGTAACTCTTCTACATCAAGGAACGTTTCCAACAGAAGGGCATCAACCCCTGCATAAAGGAGGGAAGAAGCCTGTTCTTCAAACTGTTCCTTAAACCCTTTCATATTCCGCTCACGGACCCGGCCCGCATTAATGGAGCCAATATCACCGATGATATAGGCATCTTCACCTACTGCTCCTCGGGCAACCTGTACC
>CALNBV010000268.1 GCA_937874515.1 uncultured Paenibacillaceae bacterium
AAGTTGCTTTTTTTATGCAAAAAAAGGGACCCGTCATCATCGACGGGCCAAAGGTAGGAGTGGAGAGATTAATTCAATTCCAGGAGGTGTCAACCCAATTAAGGGGGTTGTTATTATTATACAATGTGTTGAAAGCGTTATCAACTGATTTTTTAAAATTTTTAGTAAATTTAAAAAAGTAAATCATTAAGGCTCCTCTTGACTTTATTTTATGGTCTTACTATTATTAGTACATAATGTAATAAGAGTGAAAGCAATGAAAAGGACATGATCCTAACTTATTATTCTCCAGAGAGGAAAGCCTTTGGCTGTAAGCTTTCCGTATTAATAGTTAAGGATTACCCCCTTTTGGCTGCGAATCGGAACCGCATAGATGCGAAGTATGGTTCACCGGAGAAATCCGTTATCATGTTTGAGGGTAATGGTTTGTTAATCAATCCATTGCTGAATCAGGGTGGTACCACGAGATCAACACGCTCGTCCCTTTTGGGGATGGAGGCGTGTTTTTTTATGTCTATGTACAAATGAAAGGATGGAATGACACCATGTCTGCAATTCAAATTACATTTCCAGATGGCTCACAACGGGAATATGAACAAGGCATTTCTTTAGAGGAAATTGCAGGATCCATTAGTCCTGGTCTTAAGAAAAAAGCCCTGGCAGGGAAAATTAATGGAAAAACCGTTGATTTAGGAACCCAGATTGACGAGAATGCTTCTATTGAAATTATTACTGAAGATAGCAATGAAGGAATTGAAGTTCTTCGTCACAGTTGTGCACACTTAATGGCTCAGGCAGTTAAACGTCTTTTTGGTGGAGATAAGGTACACCTTGGGGTTGGCCCAACCATTCAGGATGGTTTTTATTATGATATAGATGTTAAAGAAACCATTACTCCTGAAATGTTGGAGAAAATTGAAAAAGAAATGCAAAAAGTGGTTAATGAGAACTTGAAAATAGAGCGCAAAGTAATGTCTCGAGAAGATGCTCTTAAAACTTATGAAGAGTTAGAGGATCCGTTGAAGGTAGAAATTATTTCTGAATTGCCAGAAGGAGAAGAGATTTCTTTCTATACTCAGGGTGAATTTACAGATCTTTGCCGTGGCCCCCATGTACCATCAACTGGGAAAATCAAAGCATTTAAATTGCTTAGTGTTGCAGGCGCATACTGGCGTGGGGATTCAGACCGCCAAATGTTACAACGTATTTATGGTACCTGTTGGGCAAAGAAATCCCAAATGGATGAATACCTCCATTTCCTTGAAGAAGCCAAGAAACGAGATCATCGCAAACTTGGTAAAGAACTGGAACTATTTATGTTTTCAGAAGAAGCCCCTGGGATGCCTTTCTACCTTCCTAATGGCATGGTTATCCGTACTGAATTGGAGAATTATGCCCGGGATTTGCAAATCCAACGGGGTTATAAAGAAGTTCGCACACCTTTTATTATGAATCAACGTTTATGGGAACAATCTGGCCACTGGGATCACTACCATGAAAATATGTATTTTACAGAAGTAGATAATACTCGCTTTGCTTTAAAACCTATGAATTGCCCTGGGCATATGCTTGTCTTTAAAAATAAAATCCATTCTTATCGGGATCTGCCTATCCGCTTAGCTGAATTCGGCCAGGTACACCGCCATGAATATTCTGGGGCGTTAAACGGGATGATTCGTGTTCGTACTTTTACTCAGGATGATACCCATATTTTCGTTCGCCCAGATCAAATTGAGGTAGAAATTAAACATGTAATTGAATTGATTGACTTAATTTATGGAATCTTTGGTTTCCCATATACTGTTGAGCTTTCCACTCGTCCGGAAGATTCCATGGGCAGCGATGAATTATGGGCTACAGCAGAAAAATCCCTGCAAAATGTATTGGAAGACCTGAACATTTCCTATACTGTGAACGAAGGGGACGGGGCATTCTATGGTCCGAAAATTGACTTCCATATTCGGGATGCCATTAAACGGAGCCACCAATGCGCTACCATTCAATTAGACTTCCAAATGCCTGAGAAATTTGATTTAACCTATGTGGGTGAAGATAACGCAAAACACCGCCCTGTGGTAATCCATCGTGCTATTTATGGATCCATTGACCGTTTCATCGGTATTCTTACTGAACACTTTGCCGGTGCATTCCCAACCTGGTTAGCTCCTGTTCAGGCGAAAGTGATTACCATTAACGAAGCCCATGCTTCTTATGCTGAACAAGTGACAGAAGCCCTTGCGGCGAAAGGAATTCGTGTGGAACTTGACCGCCGAAATGAAAAAGTAGGTTATAAAATCAGGGAAGCACAAATGAAAAAGATCCCTTATATGTTGGTCATTGGGGATAAGGAGATGCAAGAAGGCACAGTAGCTGTTCGTCGTCGTGGAAAAGGGGATCTTGGCTCTCGTAAGGTGGAAGATGTCATTGTTTCTATCTTAGAAGAAATTGAGACAAAAAGTTTTGCATAATCCTTGACTTAAGTAATTCTTTCTTGTATACTGTTTTAAGTTAGTGATGCAAGCAGAAGCGCCCGCTTCTCACCTGAATGACGCCAGCAAGGTAGTTACCAGGTTTTCTTCTAGAGAGTTATTTCTTTCGAATGAATCAGTGTGGGCGCAATGCGTCCACACTTTCTTTATTAGTAAAAACATTTTTTACGGAGGTGGAAGGCAATTAGCAAAGAAATTTTAATCAACGAGGAAATTCGAGCTCGTGAGGTTCGTGTGATTGATACGAATGGTGACCAACTGGGG
>CALNBV010000269.1 GCA_937874515.1 uncultured Paenibacillaceae bacterium
TGAATGGATTTTCCTAATGCGCTTATTTCTTCTGTATTCAGTTTTCAATGTGCATTCATATAAGTCAGCAGTTTAAAACTGCCGGCCTGGCGACGTCCTACTCTCCCAGGGATGAACCCAAGTACCATCGGCGCTGAAGGGCTTAACTTCTGTGTTCGGGATGGGAACAGGTGTGACCCCTTCGCCATCGCCACCAGACAATGTATTTAATTCTTAACCACCTTTCATTAGTGGCTCAGGATTATCATTTTATCAATCATCGTTCATTCTGTCAACAACTTTTTTTCAATTAAATTTTTTAATCATTTAAGAGTTTATAAAGATGTGAAACAGAACAAAATTTATTTTATATGTTTAACCCGCATATGTCAACAAAAAAAATTAATCGACTACCACACGGTCTCTAGACCATAGTAATAGTCAATTTTTCGCTCCTTATTAAAAAGCAGGAACTACTGCACCATTGTATTTTTCTTCAATAAACTTTTTCACTTCAGGAGTATTTAATGCCTTTGCCAATTTTTTTATGGCCTCAGAGTCTTTATTATCTGGTCGAGCCACAAGAATATTCACATATGGCGAATGGCTGTTTTCAATAAATAGTGCATCTTTTGTGGGTATCAGTTTTGCTTCCAAAGCATAGTTCGTATTAATTAATGCCAGATCTACTTGTGCTAAAACCCGGGGAAGCATAGCCGCTTCCAGCTCCTTAAATTTTAAATTTTTCTTATTTTCAACAATATCTTTTATTGTAGAACTAATATTTTTGTTATCTTTTAAACGAATAAGACCTTGCTTTTCTAACAATAATAAAGCTCTACCACCATTGGTCGGGTCATTAGGAATAGCGACAGTAGCACCGTTAGGAATTTCATTGGTCTTTTTGTGTTTTTTTGAATAAGCACCAAAGGGCTCAATATGTACGCCAACCACTTTTTCGAGATTATAGTTTTTATCCTTGTTAAACTGATCTAAATAAGGGGCATGTTGGAAAAAGTTAGCATCCAATCGTTTTTCAAAAAGTTGTACATTGGGTTGAACGTAATCTGTAAACACTTTAACGTCCAAATTAACGCCTTGGGCTTTTAAACCAGGTTTAATTGAATTTAAAATTTCTGCATGGGGTACCGCAGCCGCCCCTATTTTCAATGTAATTTCTTTCGTTTCTCCTGAAGTTGTTTTAGCCGTTTCTTTACCACTGCAGGCAGTAATGCTAATAAAAAGAAAAACAGTTATCAATAAAAATAGTGATTTCTTCAATTCTCTTCCTCTCCCTTTTTACTATTTTACTTTCTACTCATTCGAAGAACGAACCGATCACCAACAGATTGAATTACTTGAACAAAAATAATTAAAACAATAACAGTAATTAACATGATGTCTGTTTGGAATCTTTGATACCCATACCGAACAGCCAGGTCACCCAGGCCTCCTCCACCGATTACACCAGACATAGCTGTATAAGATACAAGGGTAACAGCAGTAACCGTAACCCCTGCAAATAGGCTTGCTTTAGATTCTGGAATTAGAACAGTCCACACAAGTTGCCAAAAGGTTGCCCCCATAGATTGAGCAGCTTCTACGACACCCCTGTCTACTTCCCGCAGAGACATTTCAACCAATCGTGCAAAAAAAGGCGCCGCACCAATAACAAGAGGAGGAATAGACCCGAGGACCCCCATAGACGTACCTGTTAAAAATATGGAGAAAGGGATGACAACGATCATGAGAATGATAAAAGGAATAGATCTTAACCCATTTACAACAGAGGATAAAATACCATAAAGGAAACGATTTTCAAGAAACTGCCCTTTGGATAAAAGATAAAGATAAATTCCTGTTGGTAGCCCGATTAAAATTGTGAATAGTAAGGAAAATCCAACCATCTTTAGTGTATCAACAGACGCAGTTCCAATCTCACCCCAATCGATCCCTGCAAAGTCCATCCCATAACACCTCCACCCTTGCACAATGACTCTTCAACAACAAAATAGCCTCATCCAATTGTGACTGGTTTCCCTGAATTTCAACAACCACTTGTCCATATGGGGTGTTTTTCATTCGGGAAACAATACCTTGAAGTACGTTAAAATAAATACCTATTTCACTCGCCATATTGTATAAAATCGGGGAGTAAGTTTGTTGATTAATGAAAGAAAGTTTTAAGATTCGCCTTTCGTTATATTGCAAAGCCTGTACGGGGATTTTATAAAAATCAAAGAATTGATTATCCTCAAATAAAAAGTCACGGGTCACTTGTTGTTGGGGATGCAAGAAGATCTGAGATACTTCCCCCATTTCAACTAATTTCCCTTGATCTAATATAACTACTCGATCACAAAGAGAGCGAATCACATTCATCTCGTGAGTAATTAATAAAATGGTCATTCCTAACCGACTATTAATATTTAGTAAAAGAGAAAGAATTGAAGACGTAGTTTGCGGATCCAAAGCAGATGTCGCTTCATCACAAAGAAGCAATCTAGGTTCATTAGCCAATGCCCTCGCAATACCTACCCGTTGCTTTTGTCCGCCAGAGAGCTGGGAGGGGTAGTGATTATGATAGGCTTCAAGTCCAACAAGTTCCAGTAGCTCATGAACACGATTGGACATTTCTTGTTCTGAACGTTTTTTTTCTAAGCGGAGGGGATACTTTATATTTTCTTCTACCGTTTTTGCGGAAAGAAGATTAAAGTGTTGAAAGACCATACCAATTTTTCTTTGCTGTTCCCTTAGCTTCTTTCCCTTTAATT
>CALNBV010000270.1 GCA_937874515.1 uncultured Paenibacillaceae bacterium
TGAATGGATTTTCCTAATGCGCTTATTTCTTCTGTATTCAGTTTTCAATGTGCACGTCCGTTTATTATTTTTCTTAGCCCTGCCCGCCTGCAAAGAAGCTGTTACACTTCGTATCGGCGTCCAAAAGGCTTACGAAAAACAATAAACTTATATAGCATTTTTAATACGACAGCATTAAAATGTGATATCAAAGCTGTCACAATATCAAATTTTATTCGTTTATAAGATGTTTGTCAACATTTTTTTTATCATTTATCAATTCCAATGATAAATTTCCTCAATTCCACATCCAAAAAGTTTGACCATTTATTAAGAAAAGTTGGCTGGCGCCAAGCATTTAGGCAGCCATAGCTACACTGATATTCCTTTAACTAAATAAAAGGGATACGGGTTTTTAATTAAACGAACGAGGGAGGTTAGTGAAAGAAAGGTTTTCAATATGTGGTATGATATGGATATACAACTATTGACTAAAATGCGTGGAAAAAATATTTTTTAAAAAATAAAAGGGGAATTCAAAATGAAAAACAATCCAAAGCTCGGACTTTTTGTTTCCTTATTCGTATTGGTTGGATTTCCAATCATCTTTCTAATGATTTCTTTGTTTACTGGCCAATGGAATTACCTTTTATATAGTATTCTTCCTTCTTTTGCTGCAGGATTTACAGGTCTTATGATTAGTTTTAAATACATAAAAAAAGGAACAGCATAGCAGAATCGAAATTATTAAAAGATAAGCCCAATAGAGTAGCCCCGGTTTGCACCGGGGCTATGTAGCGAAGTTTAGCTTATTGTTGGTTTTTTGATTTTGATGCGTTTTGAGATTGTTGGTTAGCCTGGCGAACTGCAGCTGCATCGGTTTCACTAGCAAATTCGGTATCAGTAAGGCCTGCTTGAGAAGCTTGGTTTTGCTGGCGTACTTTATCAGCGTTAGTACCAGCTTTTGAACGTTTTGCCATCTTTATCACCCCCACGCCTATTAAGGTACCCACAATTAAATTTTTTAGTCCTTTAACTTTTTTTCCAATTTTTAATTAAGTCTACTTTCATTGGCCGGGGGTATTGTTTAATTTCATACTCTCGTTTCATGGCCTGGGATTTATCTGTAAAAGATTCCATATACACCAGAGTAACAGGCAACCGTCCCCGGGTATACTTCGCACCTTTTCCTTCATTATGGGTTCGAATTCTCGATTCAACATCATTAGTAAACCCTGTATAAAGGCTTCCATCCTTACATCGAACCATATAAATGTAAAACATGCATAGAATTCCTTTCTCATTTTCTCCATATATCATACAATAAAAAGAAGAATGATAAACGGGAGGGGAAAAATGGATGCTGAATGAATCGTTAGTTCAACGTGTATTGCAAGCCTCATTAACTTATGGAGGGGACTTTGCAGAGATTTTTGTAGAAAATAAAATTGTACAAAACATTTCAATGGTTGGAGGAAAAGTAGACAAAGCACGTTCCGGACGTGACTATGGAATAGGAATCCGTATTTTCAATGGTGTAGACTATCTCTATACCTATACAAATACTGATTCAGAAGATCATTTAATTGAAATCGCAACCCTCCTTTCACAAACCCTAAAAAGTGGACAAAGCAAGAACCAAACCTTTCGTTTTCAAAAACAATTAGTCATTCCAAGACATATCCCTTTAATTGACCCCCGTGTAATTACAACCGATAAGAAGAAACACATACTTTCTGAAATAAACCACCATGCCTTTGCTTATCATATGGCCATCACTCAGGTGAAAACTGGCTATTATGATGAGACTCAGCAAGTATTGATTGCCAATACAGAAGGAGTATGGGCGGAGGATACCCGTACCCGGACCCGTGTATTTGTTGAAGTTATTGCTACAGAAGGTAATGAAAAACAGCGGGGCTATTACGCACCTGGAGCCCAAAAAGGGTTTGAATTTTATAATGAGATTGATTTGCGGGGAGTAGCTGAACATGCATCTGATATTGCTGTTCGTATGCTTGAATCTCGCCCATGTCCAGGGGGACAAATGCCTGTTGTCATTGATCATGGCTTTGGTGGAGTAATTTTCCATGAAGCCTGTGGACATGGGATGGAGGCCACTGCAGTCGCAAAAGGCAAAGGGCCTTATGCAGGCAAAATAGGTGAAAAGGTTGTCAGTGAAAAAATTACAGCAATCGATGATGGCACCATTCCCAACGAGTGGGGTTCTCTCCATTTTGATGATGAAGGAACACCATCCCATCGAAACACCCTTATTGAAAAGGGCGTTTTAAAAGGATACCTGATTGATAAATTAAACGGAAGAAGATTAGGGATGAAACCAACAGGTTCAGCCCGGCGGGAATCCTATCGATTTGCTCCTACCTCCAGGATGACAAATACGTATATTCTGCCTGGAAAGGATCGGTTGGAAGATATGATTGCCAATACGGAATATGGCCTTTATGCCAAAACCATGGGTGGTGGCAGTGTCAACACCACAACAGGAGATTTCAATTTTGCTGTCCAGGAAGGCTATATGATTGAAAATGGTAAACTAACCTATCCCGTCAAAGGAGCAACCTTAATCGGTAATGGCCGACAAACCATGTATGATGTTGATTATGTAGGAAGCAATTTTGCCCCAGGGCAAGGCATGTGCGGTTCAATCAGTGGTTCTATACCAGTCAACGTAGGCCAACCTGCTTTACGGGTTTCCCGCTTGACAGTAGGAGGGAACAACGAATGATTAAAAGAATGTTTGACCTTGCCCAGCATAAAAAAATCAATGAGTTGGAGATTATCACCACCCAAAACCGAACCTTTTCTGTTCAAGCCTATGAAGGAAAAATAGAATCCTATAAAAAAACCAACACTGGAGGAATTGGGGTTCGGGGTACCTTCAATAATCGTACAGGATATGCTTACTCTGAACGGGTAAATGAAGATGAGTTTGATTTTGTATTAGACATGATGAAATCCAATGCATCTCTTTTAGATGATAAAGAACCCTTATATTCCCAAAATGAAACTGGGATGTGGAGTGACATTCAGTCAGAAATTCCTGAGGCGAAGCAAATCGAAATGGCCCTTGCCATGGAACATGAAGCCTTGAAACAACCTCAGGTAAGTTCTGTTTCAACCTCACTCATTACTTCTGGTTACGGCAAAACTTTAGTAGCCAATAGCTACGGATTAAATAAAACCCATGAAGCCAATTATAGTATGGCTTATCTCTCTGTTGTAACAAAACAAGGAGATGTGGTTGAAACGGATAGCGCTTATTTCGTGGGGGATTTACATCATTTGTCTGTTGAATCTCTGGCCCGTGAAGCTGCGGAAAAAGCCCGGCGCAAATTAGGGGGAAAATCAGTCCCCACTGGCAATTATTCTGTCATCCTCGACCGGGAAGTGGTTTGTGCCCTCCTGCAAACCTACAGCGGAATTTTTTCTGCACGAAATGTCATTCAGGGCCTTTCTCGCCTTGAAGGAAAACTGGGGCAAAAACTATTTGGCAAACTTGATCTTGTTGATGACCCCTCATCAGGCTATGAACAGGTTCATTTTGATAGTGAAGGGGTTCCCGCAAATAAGTTATACCTTGTTCGTGATGGGAGTTTAGAGAACTATTTACACAGTTTACAAACTGCAGAACAAATGAAATGCAGTTCAACAGGCCATGGATTACGGGGATATAAAGGGACAGTACAAATTGCCCCCCATCGCATGCAAATCCCTTCAGGCACCCGCACTTTTGATGAGTTAATCAAAGATATGGGAAATGGATTGTACATTACCGATGTGCAAGGGCTTCATTCAGGCACCAATACCATTTCCGGAGATTTTTCCTTAGCTGCTCAAGGATTTCTCATTGAAAATGGGGAATGGGCAGGACCAGTCAAGAACATTACCATCGCCCATAACTTTTTCGAACTATTTGCCGGGCAATGGGTAAAAGGCAACGATTTCGATTTTAATATGCCTGGAGGCCATAGCCAGTTTGCCTCTCCATCCATCCT
>CALNBV010000271.1 GCA_937874515.1 uncultured Paenibacillaceae bacterium
GGTCACGTTCCTGAAGCAGTGAACCTCCCTCTGCAAGACCTGGAAAACCAGGTGTCAAATTTGGATAAAAATAAATCCTATCTTATTGTATGCCGAAGCGGTAACCGTTCAGGCCAGGCCAGTGAAATTCTTGTAAGCAAAGGATTCTCCCATATTTATAATATGGAAGGCGGTATGAACCAATGGAAGGGAGAAGTGGCTAACTAGCCACTTCTCCTTTTCTATATTAAAGTGTCTCTAATTTAACCCTGCTGCCTCTTCCTGAGGGTTCAGCAGGTTCCACAATTAAGCGGCGTGGCAAGCGAGCCCGCAATTCAGGTACATGGCTGATAATGCCGATTGCCAATCGTTCTGAATGGAGTTTCTCCAGGGCGGTGACCACCGTATCCAATAATTCCTGGTCAAGGGTACCAAATCCCTCATCAAGGAAGAAAAATTCCAGAGGGTATTCTCCCCGCAATTGAATTTGGGAAGAAAGGGCTAGTGCCAGAGAAAGAGAGGTTAAGAAGGTTTCTCCCCCTGATAAGGTACTCACAGGACGGCGTACCCCACCATTGGCATCATCCCGAATGACAAATCCCCCGCTAGAATCCACTTCTAGTGCATAGCGTTGATGGGTTAAATTGCCCAGACGGGCAGATGCTTCGAAACTAATATTGATTAACTGCTCTTCTGCAATAAATTCCACAAACCCATTTCCTCTTAACACCTGCTGTAATTTTAACAACCGATCCAATAGGGTTTGTTTTTCTTTGCGTTCCTTCTCTAACTCCATCCAGCGGCCATTGCGCCGTTCCACATCTTCTAAGTCCCGTAAAGAACGGATCTTTTCGATTTGCGCCTTTTCTGAGGCCAGTTTTGTTTGTTCTAAGGTGTCTTGAATGGTGGTCCATTCTTCTTCTGTCAATTGGCGGCCATTTAACAAGTTTTCCACCCGTTGTTTTTCCAGGTGCCATTTTTTCCACTGATCTTTATACTCATCATGAAGATGGAGTTGGCGGTTTTGTTCCTCAGGAGACATGATGGACTCTTTTACCTGTTCTAAGGTGCAAAACTCTGATTTCGCCAACTCTTGTTCCCACTGGGAAATGGATTCATCCCTTCTTTTCATCCCATCTTGAATGCTCTGGGTAACAATTCCCTCTTCTTTTTCCTTTTCGCTATATTCCCGTCTCTTTTCTTCTAAAGAAGAGGCCAATTGGGTTGTTTTCATTTTCATGCTTTGAAGTTGTGCATGGGCTTGTTCGTAGAGGACCTCCACTTTTCCATCCCCTACAATCCCTTTCAACTCTTTCTCTACTTTGCCCTTCATCTCACCTTTGCCCAGAAGCTCGGTTTCAACGCGTACCTTCTCCCTTTCCAATTGAAGCTCTTGTTCATTAAAAGAGAGAATGTCTTTTTTCCGTTCCTCGATATAAGGTTCGCTTACGGCTAACCGTTTTTGGATGTCTTCTAGAAGTGCATCCTGCTGGCGAATCTTTTCCCCTTCCATTCCAATGGTCTCAAAGGAGAAATCGGCAAATAATTCATCCCATTGTTTCTTTAATTCTTCCAGAGTATGCTTTTGAGTTAACCATTTTTCCTGGATTTCGAGATGGCTTTTCTCTTGATGGTCGATGGTGCTAAGCCATTGGGATTCTTCACGCAGAAGTGCCGCTGATTTTTGACGGATTTCTACAGTAAGTTGTTCCAACTGAGACACACGATTTTTGTGTTCCTGGTATTCCCTCTCCCCTCGTTCGAAAACATGGAGAATGGAAGGTAAGTCCCCGGTAAAGGGGGGGATTTCCTCTGGAAAAAAGTTGGGGTGTTCCTCCAGTTGATTTCCTTGCTCCACTTCTTCTACTTTCCAATCATAGAGAGAACGGGAAACCCCATCTACTTGCAAAGACAACTCCCGATATTGGTTAAAGAGACGTTGCCCTCTCCCCATTAATTCCTGGCAAAGATTCAATTGGTGGGATAGGGATTCCCCATCTTCCCCTGTTACACTGCCTGTGGTTGGATTGGGATGATTGGTAGAGCCGCAAACTGGACAGGGCTGGCCCTCATGGAGATCCTGGGCTAATTGTTGGGCTAAGTGCCGGGTTTTCAGCTGTTCATTCTCTGTCGTCAACCGCTGACTATGCCTGAGAAGAGCTTCTCCCCCAGTCTGTGCCCGATTCTCCCATTCTTTCAGTTGATTAAATAGAAATTCTACTTTTCTTAACGCCTCATTTATTTTTACTTGTTCTTGATGGCGAGATTGTAAGATCAGGGCTAAGTGGGTTTTGGCATCATGGATGTCTTTCTCCTTCTTCTTCCCTTCCCTTTCCAGTTCCAGGCCCCGCTTCTCTTCCGCAAGAATTTGCTGTTGACCTTGTATGGCTTGATTTACCCGTTCCCTTCTTGCGGATGAAACCGTATTTTGTTGCAATTGGCCCTGTAACTCTTGCTGCCGTTGCAAAGCTTTTTCTACTAATTGCTGGGCTTTTTCTTTCCCCTGTTTAATTTCCCCAGCCTTCTCTTTTAATTTCTTTCCCCTTTGCTCCAGGTCATTGACTTCCTGTTGGAGGCCTTGCAATTCTTCCTGTAATTGAATGGCATTTTTCAATTGCTCAAGGCGAATAGTTAACTGGGGCTCTTCGAGTAAGGCCTTTTGTACATGGGTGTCATATTCTTCATTGACCTTCTTCCAGGCCTGTTCTACGTCCGCCAATTCTTTCTTCACCTGTTCATGGCGTTGTTCCCATGCTATTAAATCCCCTAGAGTCTTCTCTAAGGCTTCCGCATAGGGGCGGAGAATCTCTCCTTGCCGTGCCAGATTCAGCCTTTTTTCAATTTCCTTCATTTCCCCTTCACGGGAAACTAAGGTTTGGATTTCTCCCTGGATGGAGGATAATTCTCCCTGTAATCCACGGACAATTCTGGCCTCATCATAGTCTTGCTGGCTTTTTGCAAAAAGGGATTGGCACAGTTCTGCTTCCTGTTGGGCCAATTCCACCCGGTCTTTGGCCTGTTGCACGTGTTCCTTGCTAGCTTCCCCAAGGCCCGCTTGTTCCGCAACAAGTTGCCCCACTTCACTTCTCGTTCCTTCCACCCTGCGTTTTAATTTAATATTTAATTGATCCCCATATTGCTCCAGGTGAAACAGGCGCTGTAACATTTGCCTCCGCTCTGTTCCTTTTAAGGATAGAAACTCGGCAAATCTGCCTTGGGGCAAGACCACCGCCCGGGTAAAATCATCGGCAGTAAGGCCTAAAATGTCCTCTACCTGGCGGGTCACATCCCGGTCCTTATCCGCAAGGACCATTTCCTCATCCCCCAGGATTTCCACGAGGCGAGAAGTCACTGTCCGTACCCGCACTTCATCCGTACGTTTCAACCTCCGTTCTACACGGTACCTTTTTACCCCTGCTGCGTTTCCCAATTGGAAGGCAAAAGAAACGGAAAGCTGGTCTTCCCCTTGATTCATAATCCCCTGGGTATTATTGGGGGCCCGTTCTACTCTGCCGTATAAAGCAAGGGTGATGGCATCCAATAAAGAAGATTTCCCACTGCCTGTAGGTCCAAAAATACCAAACACCCCACCCTGGCATAAAACATTGAAATCAACGATTTGTTCTTCGCGAAAACTATTTAAACCTGATAGTTTTAATAAAATGGGCTTCACTGGGCATCCCCTCCTCCTTCTTCTCCAACTAGTTCGAGAAAAAGTTTGATGGTTTCTTCATCGGGTTTCGCCCCGCCGGTTTGTTGTTCATAGAAATGGACGAACATTTGGTCAATAGGCAACCCTTTGCGCAGGGTGGCTTCCATTTCTTCATCTCTTTTCTTATAAATAGGACGAATATGAATAATGCCGCTATGGCTTTTGCGCAAATTATGAATTTCTTCCAGGGACAGGGTATCCTCTACATGGATTTCTAAATCGATCCAGGCGGAAGGGTCCCGTCCTTCATCCATCCACTGATACACCTGTGCTATGCCTTCCCGGGCTTGCCAGCGCACAAGTGGACGTCCACTTGTGAGGAAAATCTCCTTCATTTCTGCCGTTTTTCCCGCTTCCACTTCTACGATGGTGACGGATTTTGCCTGGCCAGCTTCTGAGAAGCTATAAGCCAAAGGAGAACCTGCATAACGGGCTAAGGTTGGTGCCTTCCCTACATTTTGAGGACGGTGCAAATGGCCTAATGCCACGTATTGAGCCGCCCCTGGCAAGGTGGTGGCTGATACTGTATAGGCTCCCCCTACCTGGATAGGGCGCTCTGATTCTGATTCATGGCTGCCCAGCACATACAAATGGCTCATGGCCAGATTCACCGTGTCAGGGTGAAAATATTGGCTTTGTTGTTGAAAAAGGTAGGCCATTCGCTCATCATAGGCCTTGCGCAGGATTTCTTCTTCATTGCTCTCAGTTAACACCGCCTGTAAACGGGATTCGGAGGGGTAGGGCAAAGCAAATAATTGGGCCCTCTCCCCTCCCATGGTATCGATGGTCAATACCTTCCCAATTGGCAATCCCAGCAAAATAATCCCATATTCTGCTGCCAATGAATGGGCAGCAGCCAACCGATCCGGGTTGTCGTGATTCCCTGCAATGACTGCCACTTTCCTTTTTCCTCCGTCGGCCAATCTGGAAATGGTCTCGTAAAATAGCTGTTCCGCTGCCGCTGGAGGATTGACCGTATCGAATACATCTCCGGCAACAAGAACCAGATCAATTTTTTCTTCCTGAACAATGTGGCATAATTCATCCACAAACTCTTCCTGTTCAGGCAAGCGACTGCGGCCTTCCAGAGAGCGTCCAAAATGCCAATCTGACGTGTGTAATATTCTCATCTCTTGTTTGCACCTTCTCCCTAAAGAACAATGGTTCGATCTCCATCAAAGAAATAGAGGAGTTTCTCTTTTATGGGTTGCTGTAAAATCCGCTCCATAGCTAGTTCATAGTAATCCAATTGGACCTGGTACCGCTCCCGTAAGTCATCATCGGAAAAGGCACCGGTTCGGTCTGTTTTATAATCAAGCAAAATCCACCCATCCCCGTCCTGGAACATGCAATCGATGACCCCCTGAATGAGGACATGCTCCCCTGCTACTTCACCTGTTTCATTCCAATGGGGAAGGGCTTCATGGGCTGGCAATGCCAGAGTAAAAGGAAGTTCCCGAAAAACCTGTGGGGATTGCATAATTCGTTCCCCAAGGGATGAGTGGAGAAAGGCAGAAATTTGTTCCACATTAATGACATCCACTTCCGATGGAAGAAGCAAATCCTTTTCCACCATCTCCCCTACGATTTCTTGTACTTCTTCCTTTGTCAAAGGAATGGAAAGAGGAAGGTATTGCATGACGGCATGCATAATGGTTCCCCGCTCATTGGGGGCAATTTTCTCTTCCCGCATAAATCGGGGGCGTTTCACAATGGTTTTAGGAATGATTAACTTCTCTTCTTCAGGTTCTTCTGTATCCATTTTAGCCAATTGATGGCGCCGTTTTAATTCAGAAACACTTAACTTGGAAATGAGCTGGGTCGCCCCCGGGTAAGCATATTGCCAATTTAAACGGTGATTCACCTCTTCATGTAAGGGACTCATGAGGGGGGCAGGTTTTCCTGATCCAAGGGCTTTTTCCAATTCCATTTCCAGTTGCTGTTCAGCAACAACTCCCTCTCCAAGTTCTTTTTGATGGACAAAATGGATTTTCCAGCAAGAGGGATGTTCCCTGATTTGGGACATGGCCACACTTCCTTGAAAGTCGGCAATGACCTCTTCAATGTCCTGATGGCGAACCAAAGCAGGACCAATCCAGTCCAAAAAGGTACGGGCTTTTACCATTTCATAGTCAGGCAAATGCCAGCCTGGGGCATCGACGGTTTTCGCCCAATCTTCCAGTGATTTCACCAGTTTCTTTACCGTACCCGTGATGAACAGTTTATCCCGTGCTCTGGTTAACGCCACATATAATATCCGCATTTCTTCAGCTAGTTGTTCTCGCAACAACCGGCGTTTAATGGCAATATGGGGAAGGCTGGGATAGGTGACTCGCAAATCCCCGTCCACATATTTTGGGCCAAAGCCTAATTCTTTGTGGAGCAAGAAATTCCCGTTTAAATCCATGAGATTAAATCGTTTTCCCAATCCAGCCACGAATACAACAGGAAATTCAAGGCCTTTGCTTTTATGGATGGTCATCACCCGCACTACATCTTCCTGTTCCCCTAAGGCACGGGCTGTTCCCATGTCCCCTCCCTGGTCCTGCATTTTTTCAATAAAACGAAGGAAACGGAACAATCCCCGGAAGGATGTGGATTCATACTGGCAGGCCCGATCATAAAGGGCCCGTAAATTGGCCTGGCGTTGCCGTCCTCCAGGCAAGCCCCCTACAAAATCAAAATACCCTGTTTCCCGATAAATTTGCCAGATGAGGCTAGCTAAGGCACCCTGGCGGGCTTCTGTGCGCCAGGATTCTAACTTCACGAGAAAATCATTTACCTTCTGTCTCAGGCATTCATCCTTTTCCCCTTCATCTTCTTCACCGCGAACATAGCGCTGAAGGGCTTCATAATAAGAGCCTGAAGGTTGTCCAGTGCGAATCATCGCCATTTCCTCTGCCTTTAATCCCACAAATGGGGAACGCAGAACAGCTGCCAGAGGAATATCCTGAATGGGATTATCAATAATACGCAACAGGGAAACCATAATTTCCACTTCCGTTGCTTCAAAATATCCGCTGGAGAACTCC
>CALNBV010000272.1 GCA_937874515.1 uncultured Paenibacillaceae bacterium
AAGTTTAAACCAAAACAAACGTTCTGTCCAAAGAAAACTTTTCACCATTCATCTCATCACTAAAGTAACGAGTGTTCTGGCGAATTTCATATAGGGTAGAAAAATTGAAAGTATGATGAAAGGTGCCATGGAGATTACTATGTATCTTGTTTTAGAAATCTCCTCTTCTGTATAAACATATCCACCAAAGAATGTTAATCCTATGAATGTCTTCTTTGACTTCATGAAATTTGGGATAAAAAGTAGATGAATTAGTTCGTGGATGACAAGTGTTAATAAAATCCCAATCAGTGCATCGAAGCGGATTGTTATCGCGAATGATCCTGCAGTAAAACCAAACTCACTAAAAGTAATATCAGAGAAAATATGAATTACTCCTAGTGAAATCAATGTATTTATAACCATTAGCGGAATGGACGCTAAAATAGTAATAAGCAGCGTTTTAGGTTCTTTTAATTGTATCCAACCATTTTGGATTAAATCAAAATGTGTCTTCTCATCAGTTTTGGGAAACTTATGAATGACCTTAATCCAACTCACCCCCATAATGAACTTCACCTATAAGACTAGCAATTATTTGTCTTATTCTGGTGCTTCCATTCCTAGATTTGCCCATTCTTCTTTCGCAGGTCCAATGAGTCCGCGAACTTTCAAGCCGGCCTGGCGCATAAGAATGGTGAGTTGACCACGATGGTGATTTTGATGTTGTAGTAAAACTAATAAAGCAATCCCATTTGGTAATTCGTGTCCAAAAAAGTCATTCAATTTTTTAAGAGTTTCGTCTGTCCATGATTTTTTTACCTCATCAATAAATGCACGACTTACCTTCTGAAATTGCTCCCCAATTTCTTTAACTGAAGTAGTACAGGTGCATCTTGGGATGGTGTGGCAAAATCCAACCCTGTCTTGGACATCATGACATGAATGGATGTTACCATGTGCCATGCAATTCTCCCTAAAGTCCTACCCTGAGGGGTCACTTCCTGGGAAAGGGAATCATCAGTCAGGGAATCTAGCAAAGAAAGGGTTGCCTCTTCATACGGTTTCCACACTCTCACAAAATCCTTAATCTTTCGAAACATAAAAAATCCCCTCCCATATCAAAAATTGAATAGATAACTTATATAGATGGTACCATAATTTGGATATTGATGATATTTAAACATTTTTCTCTTACGTTAGAAAATAAAACAACATTTGTATGATATATTTATAAATTATCATTCAAATAAGTTGACGTCTGGCAAACAGCAGAGTATTATGTTTATGTAATTAACAAACAAAAATCATTATTGTTTATTATTTGGTAAACATAGATTGGAAGTGCAAATAATATGGAATTATCCGATCTTTTTTGGAATGCATCATTAGATGAATTAAAACGGGGATATATTCAAAAAAAAGACATCTACATCTGCCTCCTATGCGGTGAGGAATATGAAAAAGGAATCGTTTATCCCCACGAAAGCCTATTTTACGAAGCAGAACGGTATATGGGTCTCCATATTGAACAAACCCATGGATCTGTATTTGAATACTTGATTGGATTAGATAAGAAACTGACTGGCCTCACCGACCACCAAAACAATCTCCTCCGTCTTTTTTACCAGGGGAAAAGTGATACTGAAGTGCAAAAGGAATTAGGTATTGGTAGTGCTTCTACCATTCGACATCATCGTTTTACTTTAAAAGAAAAGGAACGGCAAGCAAGAACTTTTTTGGCCATGATGGAATTGTTGAAGGAGAAAGACCAGCACGCCCCTTCCTTCATCCCGGTTCATAAAACGGCCACCATGGTAGATGACCGCTACAACATTACCCAGGATGAACAAAGAAAGATTGTGGAGAAATTTTTTCCCGAAGGGCCAACAGGTCCCTTAACGAAGTTTCCTTTAAAACAAAAGGAAAAGCTTATCGTCCTGCGTGAAATTATAAAACACATTGAAAGTGAACGAGTTTATACAGAAAAAGAATTAAATGAAATTCTGCAAGTAATTTATGGGGATTATGTAATGATTCGAAGGTATCTGATTGAATATGGACTTTTAGACCGCAAACCTGATGGAAGCGAATATTGGGTGATGAAATAAACATGAATACGTTAAAAAAATCGATGATTGCTTTTCTTATTCCTGTGATTTTTGCAAGTGTTATTCAATCATTAGGCCAGGTCATCGGAATCATTGTTGTTGGCCAAACCCTTGGTGATGATGCACTTGCTGCCATTTCTGCTTTTTTTCCCTTATTCTTTTTCCTGATCTCTTTTGCCATCGGCATTGGCTCAGGCAGTTCGATCCTTATAGGGCAATCTTATGGAGGGGGAAATCTTCCCCAAATGAAAGAAGTGACTGGGGTTACCCTTGCTTTTACTATTGTACTTTCAGTAATCGCAGCACTTGTTGGAGGGATTTTCACAGAGGAGATTCTAGTTTGGATGGGGACACCTGACAACATTCTTTATGCAAGTACTCTTTATGCCCGGATTTTATTTGTGACCTTACCCATTACCTTTCTATATTTGGTATATACCACCTTTTTGCGTGGAGTAGGAGATTCTAAAACACCTTTTTACTTTTTGGTACTCAATGTTATTCTAAATGTTATACTGCTTCCCCTTCTTATGTTTGGTTGGCTGGGTTTACCTGAATTCGGTTTATATGGGGCAGCCTATGCTGCAGTTCTATCCAACCTTTTCACCCTTATTCTGTTCATAGGGTACTTGCACAAAACAAACCATGTTCTCAAGTTAGACCTGATTGTTCTAAAACATTTTAAATTTAAGGGTTCGATTCTGAAAAACTTGTTGCGTCTAGCTATTCCAACGAGTATCGGCATGGTAGCAATGGCGATGTCAGAAATCGCCGTGATTACTTTCGTCAATGAGTACGGTTCGAAAGCAACCGCTGCCTATGGTATCGTCAATCAAATCGCCAGTTATGTACAAATCCCTGCCATAAGCATATCTATTGCCATATCCGTATTTGTAGCACAATCCATTGGTTCAGGAAAACAATCAAATATAAGGGAAATCACAAAATTTGGATTAACCTTGAATTATCTTTTTGGCGGAGTATTGATTGTCCTTGCTTGCCTGCTTTCAAATCCCCTTTTACAAATATTTTTAAATGATACTGAGACCATAGAAATTGCACAGAATCTCATACTTATCTCATTTTGGAGTTATGTTATTTTGGGGCATACCATGGCCATATCTGCAACAATGAGAGCTTCCGGTACAGTACTGTGGCCGACTATTTTTACAATTTCAAGCATTTGGATGATACAGGTACCTGCAGCATTTTTCTTATCACAGTATACAACCCTCGGGATTCAGGGAATTTGGTTAGCTTATCCCATTGCCTTCCTAACCAATCTTATTGTTCAGTTTGTTTATTATCAATTGGCATGGAAAAAGAAGAATCTCAAAGCACTTTTAGTAGTTGAAAGGAGCCAATCACATGGACCGAAAAAAGGAATTGAAACAACAATATAAAGAAACCAAAATTCAAGCCGGAGTTTACCAGATAAAAAACACGAAAAATAATAAAGTATTTATCGAGAGCACCAATAATCTAAAGACGATCAACGGCAGGCAGTTCATGTTAAAAATGGGGGGACACCCAAACAAAGCCCTTCAAGAAGAATTGAATTCTTTTGGAGAAGATGCCTTTGTGATTGAGGTGTTAGAAACCCTGAAAGAAAAACCAGAAGGGTATTATAGCGTGAAAGATGAATTGAAAAAATTAGAAGAAAAGTGGATGGATCAACTACAACCCTACGGAGAACGGGGATACCATCGGAAAAAGTAAAGAAACCACACTAGGAGTGATTCTCCTAGTGTGGTTTTGTTTCAAATGACATATATCTAGCGTCCTGCTTTCACTTCGCTTGCCACTAAATAATTCGCAACGATTTCACCATTAGGTCGCAAATAAGACCGTTCTTCTTCTTTTTCTTCCTGATTTAAAGGTAGAAGTGGGAACAACAATTCTGCTACCCGATAAGCCTCTTCCAAATGGGGATACCCGGATAATACAAAGGTTTCAATGCCTAAATCGGCATATTCCTGTATTCTTGCAGCGACAGTTTCAGGATCCCCGACAAGAGCTGTCCCTGCTCCTCCACGAACAAGACCAACACCTGCCCACAAATTCGGACTTATTTCTAGTGAAGCACGATCCCCTTGAATTAATTGGGACATTCTTTTTTGCCCCTCAGAATCATAACGAGCAAACACTTCCTGAGCAGCATCAATTAGGTCATCATCCACATGCTGAATTAATTCCTCAGCGGCTTGCCAGGCTTCTTCTTCTGTTTTACGCACGATGACATGAAGACGAATACCAAACTTAAGGGTTCTCCCTTCTGCTGCGGCTTGTTTCCGTACACGTTCAATTTTTTCTTTCACCTGTTCCGGTGGTTCCCCCCAGGTGAGATACACATCCACATGTTTTGCCGCCACCTCAATACCAGCGTCAGAAGAGCCACCAAAGTATAAGGGAGGATATGGTTGTTGTTTCGGCGGATAAAGCACCTTAGCACCTTCAGTACGTAAGTATTCCCCTTCAAAATCCACTTGATCTCCTTGTAAGGTCTGACGCCAAATGGAAAGGAACTCATCCGTTAAGGCATAGCGGGCATCATGATCCAGGAAAAAACCGTCTCCTGCTAATTCTACAGGATCTCCCCCAGAAACGATGTTAATCAAAAGTCTTCCCTTAGAAAAACGGTCAAAAGTAGCGGTCATTCTTGCTGCCAACACTGGATTAATGAGTCCAGGACGCAAAGCAATCAAAAATTTCAATCGCTCTGTGACTGGAATTAAAGAAGAAGCAACCACCCAAGAATCTTCACAAGAAGTCCCAGTCGGTATCAACACACCGCCAAATCCTAAATCATCAGCAGCTTGTGCCACTTGTTTCACATAATTATAACTTACCGCTCTTGCCTCTTGCTCAGTACCTAAATAGTGACCATCCCCATGTGTTGGGATAAACCAAAATAGTTCCATTGCACTCATCCTTTGTATAAATTGTTTATCTGCTAAAATAAAAGAGGCACTTTTCCATAGCAAATGAATTAGCTATGAAAAAATGCCTCTAGTGTTCTAGTCAGCAAATATTTAATTATTCATATCTGATTAATTGGATTATAACGAAAGTTTATTAAAATGTAAAGCTTCAATCACAGACGTGAACTTTTTATGAAAAACCCTGGTTTTACCCCCAAAATTACAAATTTTGTGTTAGGGTTAAAGTAAATAGTAAAGTACCTGCTGGGGGGATTCATGATGAAAGCTAAAGAAATCATGATTCGAAACGTGTACAAAGTAAAAGAAAGCGACACCGTTCGTTCCGTCATTGAAAAATTTATTGACCACCGTATTAGTGGCCTTCCTGTGGTCAATGACCGAAATGAAATTGTGGGTTATATTAGTGACGGGGATATCATGCAATATATTGGAAAGCATGAAGATCGAATCTTCGCTGGCTACTTCTACTCTTTTATTATGCCCGGGGATGAAGAGGAGTTTGAAGAACGTGAAGAACGATTATTGCATTTAAACGTGATGGAACTTGCCAAAAAGAAAGTAATCACCGTTTCCTGGGAAGAAGAAATTGAGAAAGTGGCTGCTATTTTGGGAAAAAAACAAATCAAGAAATTACCTGTGGAACGGGATGGGGTTTTAGTTGGCATTATCAGTCGTGGGGATATTATCAGGCAGTGTTTTAAAAATATATTGTAATTAAAAACTACCCGGCAATTGCCGGGTAGTTTTTATTCCATGTTTAACTCCTCTAAATCTCTTCACTGGAATCCCACCCGACATACAAACAATCTTCACTACTCGTTGTAATGGATGAATTGTCCGCTGTGCCATAAATATCGGAAATCATACTCTGTATTAAAAGGGACTTGGTTTCGATCCCAACCATTATTAAGACAGTCTGGGGTTTTCACGTTTATTTTTTTGTAATATGTCTATTTGATTCATTAAGTTTTCCATGCCTGAAAAGATCAAAGTAAATAAAACTGTAATAACTATTTTTCCAGTTAGTGATAAATCAATTGTATTGAAAACTTCATTTGATAAGTATGACAGTGACAAATATAAAGCGCTAAATTCTAAAATAAATTCGGCAATCATACTAAACATGGGTTTAAATCCATATTTAATAACAGCAATCTTTAATAACATAACGAAAATAAACATGTAAATAAAGGCAAGTATACTTACCATTAAAGAGAACAAATATAAATTCATTTTCGAATCGAATAGCACAAAAGTAGAATTGAAAGAATGAATCCATAAAATAACACCATATAGTACGATACTAGGAAAGGTAATTATGATAAAAAGAATAAAACCAAAAAGAAGTCCGAACAAGATCCTGCTAATAAAATTTGGGCTTTTTTCTATTATTCCTTTCCATATCAACAAACCAACAGTAATTATGCCAATGGTGAGACAAATGAATAAGATAAGCAGAATAAAATCTAAACCTATCAAATTTTCACCTCCGATTGAAGTACTTAAATATGTTTTAAGCCACATCTCGTGGAAAAATGTGGCGATTTTACACTTGTTTCATACTATACAAAAACAATAAATAACTATGAAGTGAGACTAGTTTCAATTACATTAAACGTAAGCCCGAAATAGAAAATAAGCGTACCGTGAAGGTACGCATCACAAAAAATCGTATATCGTGATTTTTTCAAATCAGATATGCGGTTATTTCATATTTTTGGGCCACATTCTGCTTGGATCATTTTTGACCAAGGCATATATTGATTTAAAATTTCCGGATGTTGATAGAAATCCAAGTTCGGTAAATCTCTCAGTAACTTCAAGAGATAACGATAGAAATCCAGTCCGTTCGCTTTTGCAGTTTCTGCGATACTTAAACAGATAGCGTTTGCTTTTGCACCAGCTTCGCTGAAGGAAAAGAGCCAATTTTTGCGACCAATGACGTTCGGACGGATGGCGTTTTCGGCTGGATTATTATCCATTTCAATTCGACCATCATTCAAGAATGCCTTGAGACCATTCACTCGATTGAGCGTGTATTCAGCTGCTCTTGCGAGCGCGTTTTTACCGAAGAATGGTGATTTTTCAACCCAGTCCAGAAACTTTTCAACGATTGGCTTTGAGTACTTTTGGCGGTTTTTTCTTCGCTTACTCGGAGACAAATGCTTAAATTTCCGTTCAAGTCGATATAACTCATCGCAATAGCTTACACCGATTTTCCCATTTTTGCTTTCTGCTTTCATCCAATAACGACGTACATGTGCCCAACAATTTGCGAAGCTGACGCCTTTTATTTTGTCATAAGCAGAATAGCCATCACAGACAATCGTTCCGGAATAATCTTTAATGAAGCTTTCAAGAACAGATCGAGCACGTGACAATGAACTTTGAAACAGGACAATTGTTGGGCCTTGACTGGGGACACTTCGATAGACCCAATTGTAAGCGTTCGATTGTCCGGATTTGCCATCGGATCGGTTGATAATTTGTCCATATGTCTCATCGACATGTAAAATCGATTTTGCCATCATAAAACGCTTCAATTGTCCGTAAATGGGCTTTAGCCAATCATGCGATGCACGAATGACCCAATTGGAGAGGTTCTTATCATTTGTGTTTAATCCATAACGCTCCCATTCCTTTACCTGACGGTAAAGGGGCAAGTATTGTGAAAATTTATCATATATCACTTTGGCAAGTACGCTAGGACTAGCTATGCTACGTTGAATGGGAGGTTGTGGCGCTTTACCACGTTTAATTTGCGCTTTTTGAGATACATCGCCTTTACATATTTTACATTCATAAGCATGTTCAATGTGTTGAACTTTCTTCATCTTTGCAGGAATAAAATCTGCTTCTTCGCGTACGATTGAACTGCCAATTTCGCTCATTTGCCCTTGGCAACAGTCACAGATCGTATTTTCCGGATGATGATGAATAGCCTCTATTTCAATATTTTCTTGCAGCGAGTCATTTCTTTTTTTCTTGCGAATTTTACGTACAACAGTATAAGAGATTAACTGTTGGCTTTGTTCTTCTGTGTGCTCAGATTCGCTAAAAGACGGATCATCATCAAATAATGAACCTTGGCCATCTGGTACGTTATATTTAGACTTTTCGGTTTTGGAACCATACAATAGCTTAGTTAAATGGCGAACTTGTTCGGTTAAAGCTTCAATCTGTTTTGATAGATCTTTGTTTTGTTGATTTGAAAGAGCCAATTGTTCTTCAAGGAGTCGAATTAATTTCTCGTTTTGGTTTTCGTTTTTGGAAGAAGCATTAACCATAAAATTCACCACTTTTCGTCCGTATATAGTAGTTATAGTATACCATCGTGAACCTTCCAAGTGGAATCAAAACAATTTAGAATACACCTTTTTGAGATTTTTGAATGGCCTTGGGTTGCTGAATTGATAAACCTTCTAGTAACCAGCGAAGCTCTTGTTGAGATAGATTTCGTACTTCATTTTCATCTCTTGGCCATTGAAGTTTTCCATTATCCAATCGCTTATAAAGCATGGCGAACCCATTACCATCAAAATATAAACATTTATAGCGGTCTTTACTCCAGCCAGAAAACAGGAAAATAGAATCGTCATATGGATCAAGTTCGAAAGAATCTTGAATAAGTGTTGCTAATCCATCAATTCCTTTTCTCATATCTGTCTTACCGCAAATGATGTATATATTTTTTACACTTGTAAAATCATGTTTCATAGATTCTTCAACTCCCTCATGACCGTTTGGATAATGTGCTGATCTACGCCATTAAAGAAGGAAATTTCGGTATTTGCCGTTTTGATTGTGCAGGTGGGATTTGAGGAAGGCACTACTGAATTGGTAGCAGAAGTATTTTCTTTTTCGGGGTGTAATGTTACGGGGACAATATTTAATAATTGTTGTGGCATATGAAAAGCACCTCCTTAAATTCATACGTCCATCGTACCAGGAGGTGCTGCTCTATTTGTATGCGTTATTTGAATACGGGCTTACCATTAAACTAACAATAAATTTAGCCAAACTTTTTGCTACATCATCTGGAGCTCCAATTTTTTTCAATCCTTTAGCAAACATAGACTCTGTCCAGGACTCACCTTTATCCATCAAGTCTGCTACCTTTTTGGAATTGTTACGAATCCAATTGGCTCCTTTAGAACTAAAGGGTTTAACCGCCTGGGATAATAACCAGCCACCAGCACGCAGTGCATTTTTAAAAGCTTTATAAGACCATGATACAACACCTTGAGTAGACCTTTGATTTGCTTTCGAGGATGTTTGTACAGAAGGCACTGAAGTAGAAGAAGATGATGCAGCAGAAACACCATTTACACCAAACGTGCCCACCAATAGCGATACGGATATTACTGTGGATATAATTTTCTTTTTCACCCTTTAAATACCCCCTAATATATTAATTACAGAAAAATATTACCATGGAAAATACCGTTAATAGTATTAAGAAATTGTAAAAAAAGGCGGTCCCAATCTTCTGGGATCGCCTTTTGCTATATTCATTTTATAAACTATCGCCGAAATCTTCTCTGAACTTCGCCATAAGTTTTTCTTGCCAATTCGAAACAGCTTCTAATTTACCGAAGAAGAAACGCAAAACTTTTGGTTCTTCTACGAATCGTAAACCGCCAATGAGTTCACGGTTTTCATAGAGCCAGCCAATGCGGTCTACAGCATATTTCACCTGGGAAAGGGTAAATACACGGCGAGGCATTGCTAAACGAAGAAGTTCCATATTAGAAAGGATTTCAGTTCCATCTTCTTCACGTTGTTCGGATAAAGTACCCCGTTCCATGCCACGTACACCACTTACTAAGTAGAGGGCTGCAGCAAGAGCGCCAGCTGGGTATTCATTTTGAGGAACATGTCCCACGAACTCCATAGCATTAATATGGCAACCAAGACCACCAGCAGGAGTGATGACTGGAACACCTTTTTTCTGTAATTCATCAACCATATACTCAATAAATTGAGGTCCTTGATTGACCATGTTTATATCCATAGTTTCTTCTAAACCAACAGCAATGGCTTCCATTTCGCGAACAGACATCCCACCGTAGGTTAGGAATCCTTCATAAAGAGTGACATATTCACGCATTTTCGTGTAGACTTCTTTACTTCTTGTACAGATCCCACCACCACGGGCGGAACCTAATTTACGTGCGGAGAAATAGATAATATCAGAAAGATCAGCCATCTCACGGGTAATCTCTCTGATGCTCATTTCTTTGCATCTTTCTTCCCTACTCTTGATAAAATAGAGATTATCCGCCAAAAGGCTAGCATCCAATACGAGCATTACTCCATATTGGTCACACACTTTGCGTACTTCATTCATATTCTCAAGGGAGAAAGGTTGTCCACCAATCAAGTTTGTACCTGCCTCCATACGAACAAAGGCAATTTTATCCGCACCATTGGTTTCGATGAGATCAACCAATTTATTAATATCTAAATTCCCTTTGAAGGGATTGTCACTGTTTACCTGTAATGCATCATCCAGGAAAGTTTCTTCTACTCTACCCCCATTTAATACAATATGGGCTTTAGTAGTGGTAAAATGATAGTTCATAGGAACAATCGTGCCCGGTGACACGTAAGTTTGAGATATAATATTTTCACAGGCTCTACCTTGATGGGCAGGAAGGAAATATTCTGTGCCGAAGATTTCTTTCACTTTATTTTCTAATTTCGTAAAGGTTTCAGAACCAGCATAGCTATCATCCGCTTCAAGCATTGCCGCTTGTTGGCGGTCACTCATAGCGTTTACACCACTATCGGTAAGCATATCCATGAATACATCACGGTTTTTTAATAAGAATGTATTGTTACCTGCCTCCTGAATGGCTTCTAAACGCTGTTCAATGGGCGGAAGGTTTAACTTCTGGACAATTCGCACTTTATGCATTTCAAGTGGAATTTTCTCTCCATAATAAAACTTAACTTTAGACATTTTACAATCACCACTCCTAGTCTTTTCCCCATAGATTTCATCGATGTTAAATTATAAATACCCTATTTAATAATAAGGGAAAAATCATGGGATTAATATAGCAATTTTTTGAATTTATCTTTTTCGACATTGCAATCGTAGAAAGGGATTAGTAGAAATGAAAAATAATGTTGATTTTTTTGCGCGAAAAAAGAAGGAAATTGGAGTTTCTTTAAATGAAGTTCAACAAAAAGCAGTGATGCATACTGAAGGGGAATTACTTCTTCTGGCTTCCCCAGGATCAGGAAAAACCACCACCATCGTCATGCGCATTGGTTATTTAATTGCCGAAAAAGGGATTGCCCCACACAGAATTAAGGCCGTCACCTTCAGCAGGACCTCTGCCCGGGATATGAAAGAACGTTTCGCACGTTTCTTCCCTGAGTTTCCCACGGATTGTGTGGATTTCTCCACCATTCATAGTTTAGCCTTTGAAGTCATTAGGGATTATTTCCGCAAAAGACAAATCCCCTATCAACTGATTGAAGGGAATCTATCAGATTATCAGCCATTACATAAGAAAATGATTTTGCGAAACCTATTTAAACAACGTGTAGGGGAAAATATTACTGATGATCAAATGGAGGAATTAACAACCTATATTAGCTTTATTAAAAACAAAATGGTCCCAGAACAAGAGTGGTCCCTTGTTTCTTGCAATGTCCCTGAGGCAGAAACCATCCTCCAGCAATATGAAACCTTCAAACGTTCTGGCTACAATAAATTGCTTCTGGATTATGATGATATGCTGACCATTGCCAACCAGGCTCTTGCCAGTGAACCGGAGCTATTACAAAAGTACCAGAACAAGTTTGATTACGTACTCACTGACGAAAGCCAGGATACATCCATGGTGCAACACGCCATCATTGAAAAACTGGTACAGGCCCATGGTAACCTGTGTGTTGTGGCAGATGATGACCAATCCATTTACACCTGGCGGGGCGCAGAACCACAATACCTGCTGCAATTTAAAGAGGTATATCCTGAGGCCACCATTCTCATGATGGAACAAAACTACCGCTCATCAAAGGAAATTGTGGATGCGGCCAACCACTTCATTAAGCGAAACAAAGCCAGGTATAACAAAAATATGTTTACAGAAAACCCGTCTGCCAAACCTATTATTATGAAACGATTTGTGGATTATAAGTACCAGGCAAAATATTTAGTTAAACGGATTGGGAAGTTAGAGAACCTGAATGAAGTCGCTATTCTGTACCGAAATAATTCCTCTTCCATTCTATTAATGAATGAATTCGAACGGGCAGGCATTCCTTTTTACATAAAAGACACAGACAATCGTTTCTTCTCCCATTGGATCCTGGAAGATATCTTGAATTTTATGAGAATGACCTTCAATGATCGGCGCCCTGACATTTTGGAGAGAATCCATACGAAATTTAATGGCTACATTACCCGGGAGCAAATGGCCGCCATTAGGCACATTAATAATCAACAATCGGTGTTTGAGAATTTGCTAAATCATGGAGAAGTAAAAGGATACCAATATAAATTAATAAAAGAGTGCAAAGAAACCTTTCAACAAATGAAGGGCAAGCCACCTTTACAGGTCATTGGCATGATTCGGGACCAATTAGGCTATGAAAAGGCTCTGGAAAAGATGTGTGAACGCCTGGGCTTTCGCAAAGAATATCTCATTGGCATTCTTAATACCCTGGAGGAAATTGCAGACCAGCTAGATACAATGGAAGAATTCGCCCATCGCCTAAAACACCTTGAGTCTGTTATGAAAACGGCAAAATATAAAAACAATGACAACGGGGTCACCTTCTCTACTTTTCACAGTGCAAAGGGGTTGGAATTTAAACGAGTCTATATGATTGACCTGGTAGAGGGCGTGATTCCTGCAAAGGAAGATATCCAAAACTGTGATAAAGGAAAATGCGCCCAAATGGAAGAAGCTACTCGCCTCTTTTATGTAGGCATGACCCGGGCAAAAAAGCATTTGGAATTGCTCACGTACAAAGAAAAGGATGGCAGCCAGGAAAAAACTTCTCAATTCTTATTGGATGTTGCGAAAATTGTTAAAAATCAAACCTTATAAGCCCATTCCCTGGGTTATTCAGGGATGGGCTTTTGTCTTATTTTGCTGAAATTTGTTGTAAAAATTGGAAAAGTCTTAGTGAAAATAGGGAGGAATTTTCAGAATAGTTGTCTAATAAAGTAAAAACAGATACAGATAAATAAAAATAAGTAGTACAGTTTTTTATATTAGACAAAAAGGGATGGTACAGATCGATGACACTTGTGGACTTTTTAAGAAATTCAGCAATTCAGCATCCAGATCAACTAGCTTATATTTGTCGCACCGAAAAAGAAACCTATGAAGGGGTATACCAAAAAGTAAAAAACATCGCTACCCATTTAATAGAAATGGGAGTGCAAAAAGGAGACCCTGTTGCTTTATTGTTAAACAATTCTTCTGAATTTGTATTGGCTTATTACGGGATCTTAACAGCAGGAGCTGTGGTTATTCCTATAAATCCCATTTATACTCAACATGAAATTCAATACATTCTTGAAAATAGCCAGAGTAAAATTGCTATTGCCACCAATGATTTAAAGGCAGCCTTTACTCAATTGCACGCTAAACTCTTTCATTTAAATCAAGTTGTCTTTGTAGGCGAAGAACCCCAGGAAGAATGGGCTGTCCCTTTTACTCAGTTAGTAGAGGCTCCTGTTGGCATACATGGGGATTTCCCAACCCTTACAGAAGATGATTTATCCGTTATATTATATACATCTGGCACCACAGGCAGACCCAAAGGAGCTATGTTATCCCATGGGAATCTAGGCAGCAATGCCCTTGCAATTGTTGAACAAATGGGCATTAAAAAAGATGTGAAAGCCATCAATGTCTTGCCTATGTTCCATGTTTTTGGCATGACCGTGGGGCTGAATGCTACTATTTCCCTGGGAGGAACCCTGGTGATTGTCCCTCGCTTCAGCCCAAAAGAAGTAGTAGAAACCATCCGGGATACGAAGGCTACCCTCCTCCCTGGTGTACCTACCATGTATAATTTCTTGCTTAATTATGAAGAGGCAACCCGTGAGGATTTATCTTCTTTAACCATTTGCATGTCAGGGGGAGCTGCTATGCCAGTCGCCCTTCTCAATAATTTCGAAGAAAAATTCGGGCTTGTGATTTATGAAGGGTATGGACTATCAGAATCCTCTCCTTTTACTCATTTTAGTTCCGAACACAGGGGTCGGAGGATTGGCGCCATTGGCCGCAATGTTCCAGGTGTGACCTGCAAAGTTGTGGATGAAGAAGATGTAGAACTTCCCCGTGGCCAGGTGGGCGAATTGGCAGTGCAAGGGCCTAATGTAATGAAAGGGTATTTAAACATGCCAGAGGAAACGGCTTATACCATGCGTAACGGTTGGCTTCATACAGGGGATATGGCCTACATTGATGAAGAAGGCTTTGCATACATCGTTGACCGGAAAAAGGATATGGTCATCGTGGGCGGTTACAATGTATACCCACGTGAAGTGGAAGAGGTATTGTACAAGCATGCAAGCATCGTGGAAGCTGCGGTAACCGGCGTACCTGATGAAGCCTATGGCGAAATTGTTTGCGCCTATGTTGTTGTACGGGATCCTTTTTTAACAGAAGAAACCATCATTGAATACTGCAAGGAACATTTAGCAAAATATAAAGTCCCACGTAAAGTTGTGTTCATGGAGGAACTACCAAAAAATACCACAGGCAAAATTCTTCGCAGAGTTTTGCGGGATCAAAATAAAGTGAGTGTAAATTAACACAACCCGGGCATAGCCCGGGTTGTGTTTTTCTGGTTCAAGGCAGAGTATTCACTTATATATATCTATTTTTGGATGCAAATCTTATTAAAATCCAGTGTTCGTCCACACCCTAAACAAAACTGAAACATATAATAATTTTGAACTTTTAATTTAGAGGTGATGATTATTGAACAATGGATTGCCACCTGAACACAACAGGGGAGATTCCTTCGATGTGATTGAACTACAACAACTATTAAAGGGACCCCATCGCATTCTCTTTGAGGGGAAAAGCCCATATCAGGATGTCCTTCTCATTGAATCGAAAAATATTCGTATATACTTGAATCAACAATTAGATGTAACATCATTAGATGAGGGGATTTACCATGCAGCACTGGTTCATCCTGGAATGGAAATATCTCTTCAACATGAAAGGATTTTAATTTTAGGTGGAGAAAATGGATTAGCCTTACGTGAAGTATTTAAATTCGATGGAATAAAACATGTGAGTGTTGTGCCTTTAAACCATGGTTTTTTACAAGCAGTAAAGTCCCTTCCAGAAATGACAAAGTTAAATGAAGGGGCTTTTTATGATATGCGGGTTGATGTATTAACAAATAGCATTGAAGAATTTTTAAACAATACACATCAACCCTATCATGTCATCATTATGGATCTTCCTGACCCAGTAAATGAGAGGATAAGCCAACTCTATACTTTAGAAACCTTCCAGAAATTATCCAACATAGTAACAGAGAATGGACTTATCATCTGTCAATCCAATTCCCTGGACGAATCCCCCACTATTTTCTGGAGTATAGCCAGAACCATGGAGGAGTCTGGACTAGATTCTTTAAGCTATCATGTCAAGCTCCCCTGGATGGGTGATTGGGGATTTACCCTTGCACGAAAAGGAGCCATTCCTCACTTTTCTCTTCCTGAAAAACAAATAACCTGGTCTCAATTTTCACCTAAAATACTATCTTATCGTAATCATGCCCTAGTTAACAGGAAAGATAATAAAACTCACTTAAACTATGACCCAACAAGGGAAAGTGAATTAGAATTTAATAATGAATTTAAGGAACTTCAACATTTACTTGCTGGACCCCATACTATTCTCTATCAAAATAACAATAGCAATCCAAACGTTTTAGTATTAGAAACCAGAGATATCCGCTTATATTTAGATAAGCAATTACAATTTAGTTCTTTAGATGAACAATTTTATCATGAGGCCCTGGTTCATCCAGCCTTAACCATGGTTCCTGTTAGGAATCGAATTCTGGTTGTTGGCGGCGGGGATGGCTTAGCCATTCGGGAAATTCTAAAATATCCTGATGTGGACCACATCCATCTGGTTGACCTTGATCCTTTAATTTTGCAAGTTGCTACCAGGGAACCCACTGTTGTTACCATTAACAAAGGAGCACTACTTCATCCAATAGTGACCATACACCAACAAGATATTCGCTTATTTATCGAACAATATAAAATACCTTACAACGTAATTATCGTGGATTTGCCCGACCCTGCTGATGGAGAAATAGGCAGTTTATATACGGTAGAATTTTTCAAACAATTAGGTGATCTCTTAACTGACGATGGCATTCTCGTTTGTCAGTCCCATTCACCAGAAAATGCCCCTCTTGTTTTCTGGAGCATCGGACTAACCATACAAGCCTCAGGTTTTCATCTCCAAAGTTACCATGTCTATGTCCCTTCCTTTGATGATTGGGGATTCCACCTGGCAGGAAAAAAACCACTCCTTCTAAAAAACAAAATCCATGCTTCCCACCATACCCTCCCAGAAGATTTATCATCCTTATTTACTTTTCCCGAAAAAATCCAAACCCTCATGAAACAATCCAAGGTTAATTCATTAAAACAGCTAACTTTACATGAATTTTATCAACAGGCTGCCAGGAATAACTCTCTTTGAACGATAGTAAATAATAATAACCCGGGCTTAGCCTGGGTTATTATTATTTACTATGATCCTCTCCCTCCCAATGAAGAATAAGTTGAGGTTCCGTTATGTCTATTTCCCCCATTCCCCTAATAAATTGTTTTGCAAATGCTTCTTTTGGTTTTAAATGAGCTAACAACGTATTCATAGCCACCTGTGGTTCTAAGGTGTTTCCACATGTATAACAATCAACAGCAGCATATCCTTTTTCGGGATACGTATGAATGGAAAAGTGACTTTCGGAGAGTACAAGAAAGACGGTCACTCCTTCTGGAGAAAATTGTTTCGATTGGACTAATAAAATTGTTGCTCCACATTCATCTGCTGCCAGTACCATTGAACGCTCTAAAAATTCTTTATTATTCAGGACATCATAAGGAACTCCCCAGACATCTACTGCTAAATGCCTTCCGTAAGTTAAATATTCCATCTGACAAACCACCTCCCTTCCCTTAAGTAATAAAAAAGTATACAATTTACAATATGTAAGGAATTCCAAAGGGTTTGTACGAGTATTCACTAATATATATCTATTTTGCACTTTATGCATAAAAAAAGAGACTTCAGTTTAGAAGTCTCTCAAATCCCTATACTTCTTCTGTTAATACACCACTGCCATTTAGTTCAGGAGCTGGAGCAGTCCTTTTCTCCCCTGCTTTTGCAAATACGCCAGAGCGCCAGATTTGCAAACTGGCAACAACATTAATTAAACCAAAGAACAGCAGCATCCAGAAACTAGGAACAAAGCTTCCTGTCAGTTCCCGCATGAAGCCAAATACTTCTGGACCAATTAAAATCCCCACATTCTCCCCGATAATGACAATGGACATAGCGATGCCAATGGTTTCTTTTCTCTTCGCCAAAAGAGGTGCGGATGCAAAAGCAACAGTCGGAATAAATCCTCCCACTAAGCCAATGATGATGGCACCTGTATATAACAAGGGCAAGGAACCCGTTGTAAATATGGGCCATGTTAAGGCAAAAACAAGGGGAAGCATTAAGAATAGAAGAAATCTATTACCTAATTTCTGTAAAATGACCCCAGAATAAAAGTTACTAAACATTAAAAAGATGGACACGATGCTAGGGACAAAAGCCGCAGCAACAAGACTCATGGAAGATGTCTCTGTTAAATATGTAGAAATCCAGGTTGTAAAAGAAAATAAACAGATGGTAAAGGACGCAAAGGCTATGGCTAACCACCAAACCTTCATATTTTTAATTTCACTTTTAATAATTTCCTTTGGCAGTGCAATAGAATGGGATTCCCCTTGTTTCGTCTCCATTTTCGGGATGAATCTGGCATAAAGAAGAAAACCAATAACCAGAATCCCCATTAGAAGAATCCAATAAACTGAACTTTGGAACGTTAAAACAACTTTAGGTGCAAGCAAGAACATCACTAAACTGCCCAGAGGAATCCAGATGGACCAAATCCCCATGGCGATACTCATCATTCGAGGGGGAATATATTGCCCAATGGCTGATGGAGCCGCAACAGATACCAGGCCAAATCCAATCCCTCCGATGATTCTTCCAAGAAGAAGGATGGCAAAGGTATTGGCAAAGAAGCAAACCACAATACCCAACAACAAAATGGCTATGGCTAATAAACCAATATTGCGCACGCCATACCGCTGGACAATAAAACCGCCCGGCACAGCGGCAAGAAGGGTTGCCAGGGCAAACAAGGACATTAATAGGGCTGAATCCGTATAGGATAAAGCAAATTGATCCTGCAATAAGGGCATAACAGGGGGAATGGAAAACTGTACGAGTGTTGCAATCACTCCCGCTAAAAAAGCGACCCATAAGATTGACCAGGATGAGCGGGTCAAGGTGGTTCCTCCTTTTTTAACTAAAAATTTGAAATATTCACTCGTACAGTGTAACCTGTTTAATACATTAACGTCCAATTTATTATTGTTATAAAATTGATACTTTTTTGTTATCAAACAATTCAATCACATAGTTGCGAAATAAATCTGCTGATGGGGATAAGGTACCACCATTTAACCAGGCCAGACCAATTCCCCGATAGCAATCAGGCTCAATAATTTGAATTTGTTTGATTTTATCTGAACTAATCCCATGGAATGGAGGAATAATGGTCACCCCAAGCCCTGCAGAAACAAGGCCTGCCATGGTAGGAACATCTTCTCCTTCAAAGCGAATCACAGGAGAAATCCCCGCTTTCTCACAAAAATGATTAATAATCTCCCGCATCCCCAATTCTTTTTTGAAAGCAATGAAAGGATCCCCGGCAATTTCATGAAGAGCAACGGATGTCCGATTGGCAAATCGATGGGTAGCAGGCACATACAGGAACAATTCCTCTTCAAATAAAGGATGCCATGTGATTGCCGGATTGTCCCCAACCCGGGAAATGAGGCAGAGGTCCACTTCCCTTTTTAATAGTTGATCCACACTATCTAATATTTTGTTTTGATAGAGTTGAATTTCCACATGGGGATATTCCTTATTAAAATGACCAATGATTTCGGGCAAAATCGAAGTGCCCAGGTTTGGCAAGAAGGCCAGGGATAAGGTACCTGTGTAAGGATCTTTTAACTGGTTTATTTCCTGGACACCTAATGCGATTTCATTGAGGCCATTTTCAACTCGATGCAAAAAAATCCGTCCAAACTTATTCAGTTGTACAGAACGCCCCGTTCGGTCAAAAAGAGAGACGCCTAGCTCCTCTTCTAATTTAGTAATGGAGCGGCTAAGGGCTGGTTGAGAAATTGATAGAAGCTCCGCTGCCTTGCGAAAATGTTCTGTTTTTGCTACCACACGAAAATATTCAAGTTGCTGCCATTCCATCTATATAACCTTCTTTCTATCCAATCCATAACAAATAGGTATCGTTTTTATCATTATAATAGACTAGACGTTATTACCAGGCAAGAAGAGGTCGACTCCTTCGTAACATAGGAGACGGCCTCTTCTTACATAGCTGGAATGAAAATTGGATATTCGCTTCCATTGATTTTGCAATCGAAAAAATATACTGGCTGGTAAAACCCTTTGGAATCTAAATCATATTCCAATTCTATTCCGAGAATTTCAATAGTTTCTATTTTATCCATTAGGAACATATGGAACTTGCCATCTAGTAACTCCTGGTAAGCTTCCATTTCACTTTTGATAGGTACATTCCTGACCTTTTTATATGTAATTATATGATTATTTATATCTTTAATTGTACCGTCTTTGTAAGCCATACAGGATAACCCGCCATTGATTAATTGGTCCCCACTGATTTTTTGATCCACTGACCATTCATAACTTGCATCATCTCTTTTTTTAAAGGTAGCCCCATCAGGGACGGTAATCCCAAATTGCCTTAGGTTGTTACGTAAAAAATCTTCATTGGCTTCCAAAGGTTCTGCACCTTCATCAAACCTAGAAAAGTCAGTAAAGCTATAACTTCCATCCACATAATTCAACGATAAATTGTATTTTCCTATCTTATATAAAGCGCTATCATCATAAGTAATAACCCCAACGTCTGACTTATCTATTTTCATCTTTTTTAAGAAATCCATAGCAAATTCCCTAGCAGAATCTTTCGTGAATGTGGGGGCTTTATATATTGGCAAAGATTTACCCTCTTTGCTCAGTTCAATATTTGAGGTGGTCTTAACCTCATTCATATTTACCCGATAACTTGGGGCACTAGAAAGATTGCCAAACTCCTGAAAATGATAAAAAGTAAAAATCCCCGCAAAAAGGGCTACAACAATAAATAGCGGAGAAAAATACCCTGCAGCCTTTCTAAACCTCTTTTCCTGTCCTTTTCTTAATGACATGATACCTTTAACAATACCAAAACCAATCAAGGTTCCCAGGATATTATTAAATACATCATCTAAATCAAATATGCCGAAGCCAGTGGCTGCCTGTACACATTCAATGAATAATGTAAATAATATACCCGCTCCCATGGTCCACTTGAATTTATGGAAACGTTTATGTAAAAGAGGCAATAAAATCCCTAATGGAACAAACATCAAGATATTAAAAATAATGAACTGCCAGTTCCTTGTACCAAAATTGTTCCAAGCTTCGATATAAGAACTTAAAAAATGAAAATTAAAGTGTCTCTCATAATGAGCTCCCCTGCCTAAAAAGGTAACCCCCATCACCATAATGATGTAACAGGTGAATAGGGCACCAACTACAAGCTGCTTCTTAGAAAATTTTTTCTTTCCACCCAATCGTTTTTTGTATATGGCAAAATATCCAATCCATAGAAAAACACCTAAGGTAATTACCCCAATAATCCCCAATAATAAATTGTCTATTATGATTTCTATAATGTTCTGCAGCCTCACGTTCTTCCTCCTTCTGTAATCATATCCTTATCGTACCATATGTTTCCGGCAGAAAATGAGGCAAATAAATGACGCTAAGGATCAAATCGTGCCTCTTGCTCGCCGACAAAGATGTAAATATGACGGTCACCTTCACTCCGGGCGCGCCTTCAAAACATCTGGGTAAAAAATAAAGGATGCGCCGAATAGAAAGCTAACGCTTTCCTTCCGGCATAAGTCAACTAAGCGGTTGCCTTCGCAAGCTTGGCACCAGCTAAGTTTCCTTTACGGTTGAAGGCTTTTATTCGCCCTTCGTTCAGTCTCCCTTTTATCGGCTCACAAAAAAGGCAACTGATTTGATCCATTAGCATCTCATCCCAACCATTAACCTTACGGTCTATTTTTGAATAAGGGCTAACCATTGTTACCTCATAAAGTTAAAAATTCTGGTATAAAAAAGAACCTGAATCTTTTTTCAAGACTCGGGTTCTTTTTCTGCAGTTATTACACCATCAATTTACAAATGTCATTGGAAAGCTCAACAGGATCATTAATAGGCAGCCCTTCAATAAGCAATGCCTGGCTGTATAAGAGGTTGGCATAAAGGCTTACTTTTTCTTTATCCGATGCAAAGGCCTCTTTAATAGAGTTGAATACCTCATGGTTTGCATTGATTTCCAACACTTTTTCCGCTTTTACATTTTGGTTATCAGGCATCATGCTCAGGATTTTTTCCATTTCAATAGTTAACTCCCCGTCAGTAGATAAGCATACTGGATGGGATTTTAACCGTTTGGATACCCGTACATCCTTTACTTTGCCAGCCAATACTTCTTTCATATAATCAAAGAGTTCTTTGTTTTCCTTTTCTTCAAATTCCGTGTTCTTTTGGCTTTCATCAACTTGGATCCCCAGGTCACCACTGGATACAGATCTAAATTCTTTCTCTTTGTATCCCATTAACATGCGAATGGCGAACTCATCGATATCTTCGGTGAAGTAGAGTATTTCATATCCTTTTTCCGCAACAATTTCGGTTTGTGGCAATTTCTCAATTCGTTCCACGCTATCCCCAGAAGCATAATAAATGTACTTTTGCTCTTCAGGCATTCTGGATACATATTCACCAAGGGTAACCAGTTTCTTCTCTTTGGAAGAATAGAACATAATCAAGTCTTGCAAATCCTCTTTATGGGTGCCGTAATCGCTATACACCCCATATTTTAGCTGTCTGCCAAAGGATTGATAGAACTCTTCATATTTATCTCTCTCATCTTTCAACAGGCTTTGCAACTGGCCTTTGATTTTGCTTTTAATATTTTTGGCAATAAGCTTCAACTGGCGGTCGTGCTGTAAAATCTCCCGGGAGATGTTCAAGGATAAATCTTCGGAGTCCACCATCCCTTTTACAAAGCTAAAGTAGTCAGGGAGAAGGTCTGCACATTTCTCCATGATTAACACACCATTGGAATAGAGCTCTAAGCCCTTCGCAAATTCTTTGGTGTAATAATCAAAGGGGATTTTCTCCGGAATATACAAAATGGCGTTGTATCTAACTGCCCCATCTACACTAATATGGATGTGTTTGATGGGTTTATCAAAACCGTAATGTTTCTCCATATAGAAGTTTTCATAATCTTCATCTGTCAATTCACTTTTATTTTTGCGCCAGATGGGAACCATGCTGTTGATGATTTGTTCTTCCTGGTACTCTTCAAATTCCTCTTCGCTGCCTTCTTTTACCTGCTGTCCTGTAACGTCCATTTTAATAGGGTAACGAATAAAATCAGAGTACTTTTTAATGATGGCTGTTAAGCGATATTGATCCAAATACTCATCGTAACTTTCATCTTCTGTATTCTCTTTAATCTTGAGTGTAATTTCTGTACCTATCAGCTCTTTTTCACAGGGTTCAATGGTATAGCCATCTGCACCAGTGGATTCCCATTTGTATGCTTCTTCACTGCCTAAGGCTTTACTAATGACTGTAACCACATCAGCGACCATGAAGGAAGAATAGAAACCAACGCCAAATTGGCCGATAATGTCGTAGCCATCTTTTAATTCTGTTTCAGTTTTAAAGGCAAAAGAACCACTGTTGGCAATGGTGCCAAGATTGTTTTCCAACTCTTCTTTGGTCATCCCAATTCCAGTATCAGAGATGGTTAATGTTCTGTTTTCTTTATCTGCTGTCACTTTTATGTAGTAACTATCTTGATCAAAACTTAAGGAGTCGTCAGTTAATGCTCTGTAATAAATTTTATCAATGGCATCACTGGAGTTGGAAATTAACTCTCTTAAGAATATCTCCTTATGAGAATAAATGGAGTTAATCATCATCTCCAATAACCGTTTGGACTCAGCTTTAAACTCTTTCTTTGTCATTGTTCATTCCCCTTTCATACTTTGTATGGACCGGAATTAGCACTCTATTCACTAGAGTGCTAACAATTAATTAATTATCACACAGGAAGAGTTTTGTCAATTACAGTTATGTATAAGAAATATTTTATTTGGGAATGCATATAGTTAACTAACAATATTTGAAAATCATTAATTTACTATATTGAATTTTCATTAATAAACAGTATAATGGAGGTAGGGAGGATGAGGACAATGAGTAAAGTTATTTACGAATTGACTGCACAGAGTATTAACTATGGATACCAAAATAACGATGAACATGTAATTGAAAAAGAAACAGACTTTATTATGGGTAAGCTTGTGACACTCTTGCTAAGTTCTTTCACTGATAAGATTAAAGGAATTACTTTTGATAAAAATGGTATTACATTTAATACTCAATATTTACTTTCCGAAAAGCACAAGAAAAGTTTATTTCAATGGTTAAATAGACTAGTTGAGATGAAATTGCCTTCAACTGATTTGGAATTTGGAAAATTAAAAGTTGATCTTGAAAATTGGTATTATCAAATAGGAGGAGAAGAAATACATTTTGAATACCATGAATCTTATTTATTAACTCCAAAAGAGGCATCTGAGCTACTTGGAATTTCAAAAGTAACTTTAAATAAATATATTCAAATGGGTTTAGAATCTGTAAATACAACTTCTCATCGAAAAATACCCAAATATGTAATCGAACTTTGGAAAGACCCTGTTTATGCAATCCGCATGCAAATGATTGCTCAAGAAAAGAAGCTTCGTGAACAATCACCTGCAGAACGTTTAGAAGAGATAAATCGAGAACTAACACAACTCCAAATTAAATATAAAACTGATTCTTATGAAAAAGCCTTTAAAAATTTTGATGGAGATTCTATGGATGACCCTACAGATTATTATTTGTGGCGTGATTTAGAAAATGAAAAGAAAGAGATTATCAGGTTATTGGGAGGGGTTTGAATTGGATAGGAGAAGGGAAAATGAGACAGAAGAAAATCTAATACTTCTCCCAGCGGATATTAATGAAATACTTGATAAATATGGACATTTATTAAAATCCTATCCAAATCTTCATGATAGAGAGTCAATTTATGCAAATTATAAAAGGACAAATAAACGGCTCGAAGTACTTTTCCCTTTCATTGAGCATCCATTTCATGGTGTAACAGGATTACACGCAGTAGAAATATACAATGAAGCCGGATATGTTCGTTTATATCAATATCACTGGAAAATAATTATTCCAAAAATAGGAGTACAATTAAACCACATTTCAGGATGGGGAAACGAACCCCACAATGCAGAATGGACACCAACAGATTATAAAACAAATACTGAACCACATCATCATCATTATGACCCATCAGACAGAAGAAAAAGAAAAGAAAACTATAATATAAGAACACTGGATGCTGCTTTTGCATTTGTTGCAAAATATCTTGAAAGTGGCGAAAAATATGAACTAATTAAGGGTGACCCAAAGAACTAGTATTTGGGTCACCCTTTTCAACTACGCCCGAATCCACTTCCAGATTTCTTGTGGGGTTGCATTTTTTCCATACATTAAAATTCCAACCTTAAATATTTTCCCTGCCAGCTTCATGAACAACCAAACGCTCACAAGAAGAAGGGCAAGGGCGATTAAAATCTCAATCCAGGGCCATTCTTCTAACATGGTTAAGCGCAACAATAATACCCCAGGTGCTGAAAATGGAATGTAGGTTCCAATTTGCGCAAATAGCCCACCTGGATCGGCAATCACTGGCCCGATAAAAACAAAGGGCAAGAAAGGAAGCATCATGACCATACCCTGGAAGTTGCCTGCTGTTGTCATATCGGACATGGTTGCCCCAACCCCAACAAACAGTGCAGCATAAAGTAAATATCCAAGAATAGCAAGGGCAACATATAAGATTAATTCAGGGACAAACAAATACTCAAAAACTGGAATATCAAATTTCCACGTGGCTATAGGTATCCCAAACCCTAGAAAAACCACAGCCTGTACCATGCCCAGCATGAAATAACCTATGATTTTCCCCTGCATTAACTCTCCCGGGGTTACTGAAGATAAAATAATTTCTGCCACCTTATCTTTCTTTTCCTGAGAAGCACTTGTGAAAATATACATGCCAGAAAAAATAATGGATAGAAGAATGATCCCGGCAAAAGCTCCGGGTACAATGGATTTCATCATATCTTTTCCCGCATCGCCAAGATCAACAGGTTCCTCACTGGTTGCCCCATTGGCCTCTTTGAAAACAAGGTCTTTTGAAACAGCCGCAAGTTGTTCCCCGGTTAGGCCTAGTTGTTTCAACTGCAATGTTTTAATGGGCCCAATCAGAAACTGAACCTCCTGGTCCATGAACGATGAATTGATTTCTTCACTACTATACACAGGAATGATTCCAGTATTGATTGCACCCTGATTCAGAAAAATATAAGCCGTATTTTCGACTGTCTTCAATTGTTCCATTGCTTCTTTTTCACTAATTTCTGTTTTATGTATTTCCCAATTGAATTGATGGAACTTTGCCGTTTCCTGGATGGTATTAAAAACACCCAGATTATCCTGGATAAAAACACGGGTCTTGTTTTTCGCCTGATTGTCTGAATCACCAATAAGACTGCTTAGGATCATAAAACCCAACATAAGAATAGGGGTTAAAAATAACCCGATCAGAAAGGATTTATTCTTCATATTTCGTTTGAATTCCCATTTTGCAACTTTAAAAGCATTACCCATGAACCACACCTTCTTCCTTCAACAAATTCCTATCCGTAGCAATATCGATGAAAATTTCATGGAGAGAAATGCGGTCTATTGATAATTCGTTAATGTCTATTTGGTCCGGGAGATTTTTTAACCAACTGGCAATCTGTACATCTTTGGATAAATAGAGAATGGATGTGTCTTCTTTTTGTTCCACCCGCTGCACTTCTGGCAGCCCTTGCAATACATTCAAATTATTTTCCCCGCGAATGGTACATTTGAAGTTGGCGTATTCCCGTTTCACGTCATCCAGGTTGCCATAAATCACTTTTTGCCCATGATGGATCATGAACAGACGGTCACACATTTCCTCGACCAGATTCATCTGGTGGGAGGATAAAAGGATGGCCGTTCCTCCTGCAGCAAGACTGCGCATCTCTTGTTTAAATAATTCCTGGCTTACAGGGTCCAATCCGGAAAAGGGCTCGTCCAGTATTAACAATTCAGGCTCGTGGAGAATGGAGGCAATGAATTGCACCTTTTGCCCCATCCCTTTGGATAGCTCTTCAACAGAAACTTTGTCCTTTCCCTCTAAATCAAATTTCTTCAAATAAACCAGGGCACGTTCTCTTGCTTTCTTCAACGGGTAATCTTTTAATTCCGCTAAATATAGCAAAATATCCATGATGTTTACGTTTTTGTAGAGTCCCCGTTCTTCAGGCAAATAGCCAATTTTATTGCGGGGTATATCTTTATACCCTTGAAATTGGATGGATCCTGCATCAGGATACATAATGCCCATTATATTGCGGATGGTTGTAGATTTCCCTGCCCCATTGGGACCGAGAATGGCCATAATCTCCCCTTTCCGTACCTCAAAGGAGATATCTCTCAGGATTTCCCTGCCTTTAAAGGACTTCCTTAACTTCTCTACCTTTAAAACGGTTTCCATTTGCTCTTTCCACCTCTTCTTTCCTCATTTCTATAAAGATTCATACGTTTATTAGAAGCTAGACGTTTCTTAAATCTACCATTAAGTTGTTGCACGAAACTTTTTACCCACCAAAAAAGGGCTTCCCTAGTATGAAAGCCCTTCTAATACGTTATGAATTGAACTCCAGGACCTTTTAGCAAAAAAGATATGAACCTGTTGTTTTTTCGCCTTTTCCTTAATTTTTTTTGAAAGATTATGATTCACATAGTCTGTAAATACGAGAATATAATTAATTTTCTCTGGTATGCTTCTTACTGATTGAATCTTCCGTCCCGTAATATGGAGTACCTCCTGAAAACCTATGTTCTTTAACCGTCCTTCAATATTTCCTAAATGGTCACCGCCGACAATTAATACTGACATCATACCACCCCTAAATGATAATTATTATCAATGAGAATTATTATTATTATATACGCATTCCTTTCCTTGTCAAGAAAACTATTTCCATGAAAGGCATTGACAGATGCGAATGATAATTGTTATCATTTCAATGTGCTAAGCTAGTGATAATGATTATCATTATTGTATTTTGGGGGATTAAAACATGCATCTATCACAACTCTTACCTGGTATGAATGGAAACGTGAAGAGTTTTTCTAATAACAATCAAAAACTACATCGCCGCCTTCTCGATATGGGGATTTTAGAAGGTGAAAGTATGAGGATCACACAACGGTTGCCCTTCAATGGTCCGATTATTACGGAAGCAAATAATCAAGTCCTCGGCATCCGTTTTAATGATAGTAACAACATAGAAATCGAGGTGAAGAAATGTGGCTCAGTTTGCACTTGCGGGAAATCCTAACATAGGAAAAACATCATTATTTAACATCCTCACTGGCACCTACGAATACGTAGGGAACTGGTCCGGTGTAACCGTTGAGAAAAAGGTAGGAAAACTGCGTAAACATAATGGAACATTAATCGATTTACCTGGGATTTATTCTCTGAATCCTATGACAGCAGACGAAACCGTAGTTACCCATTTTCTATTAGAAGAAGGCAATTCTACCATTTTAAACATTGTTAATGCTGCCCAATTAAAGAGAAATCTCTATTTAACAATCCAATTGCTAGAATATGAGAAACCTCTATTAATTGCACTAAATATGATTGATGTTGCTAAGAATAACGGCATTCATATCAACACAAAAAAATTAGAAACGCTGCTCCACGTTCCTGTGGTTCCTATTATTGCAAGAACAGGTTGGGGCAGAACTGAATTAGAGGAACAATTGCAACATACCGCAGACCAAGACGTTTCCCCTCTTCGAGTAAATTACGGAGACCTGGAATACTTTATTGAACAAATTGCTGGTTTAATCCCAGATGGGCATATTTCAAAACGCTGGCTAGCCTTGCAAATCATTGAGAATAATGAAACAGTCATTTCTACTATCCGAGAAAAATGTAGCTTCGAGAAGGTAGAATCCTTACTGATTGTGGCTCAAACCGCTTTAGAAACAGATGATTTGGAAAAAATCATACGGAAAGTACGCAATGATTTGATTCATTCTATTATTGAAGAAATAGAGGAAGTAACAGAGAAAAACCAGCAGAAAAAACTATCTACAGAAAAAGTAGATGCTCTATTAATGCATCGTTATCTGGGAATGCCCATCTTTCTTGTGGTCATGTTCTTGATTTTCAAGGCCACCTTTGATTGGATTGGCGGACCACTATCTGAAATTTTAGATGGATTATTATCCGGGCCAATCACTGATTGGATTACCGCAGGGTTATCTGTCATGGGTGCATCCTCTTTTTTACAATCCCTGGTGATTGATGGGATTGTAGCCGGAGTCGGTGGAGTACTTGTCTTTATTCCACAAATCTTTACCCTGTTCTTATTGATTTCTTTAATCGAAGATTCCGGTTACATGACTCGGGTTGCCGTAGTTATGGATAAATTGCTAGAGAAAGTAGGGTTAAACGGGAAGGCCTTCATCCCCATGATTATTGGATTCGGTTGTAATGTACCAGGGGTTATGGCTGCCCGGACCATTGAACAACCAAAGGAACGCCTGTTAACCATTTTGCTCACACCTTTAATGAGTTGTTCCGCACGTCTCCCTGTTTATACATTATTTGCGGGCATTTTCTTCGCTGCCAACCAGGCTCTATTAGTATTGTCTCTCTATGTATTAGGAATTGTGGTTGCTCTTATTCTAGCTTTGATCTTTTCCAAAACCATGATGAAGGGCGAACCTTCCATGTTCATTGTGGAACTTCCCCCTTATCGCATGCCCCATATGCAAACTCTATTCCGTAGTACCTGGGAAAAAGGGAAAGGATTCCTAAGAAAAGCAGGTACTATTATCTTTGCAGGGTCTGTGATGATTTGGTTCTTAAGTTATGCTGGACCAGCAGGATTTGATGTAGAAATGAGTGATAGCTATCTAGCCATGCTGGGTAATTTCCTGGGAACCTTATTTGCCCCACTTGGATTTGGCACATGGCAGGCAGGTGCTGCATTAATCACCGGGTTCTTAGCAAAAGAAGTGGTCGTTTCCACCATGAATATTATTTATCAGGCACCTGATGTTGCTTCTTTACAAGTGGTGATCAGCCAACACTTCACTATGCTAAAAGCCTATAGCTTTATGGCCTTTATCCTCCTCTATGTACCATGTTTAGCTACCGTAGGTGTGATTAAGAAAGAAACAGAATCTGCGAAATGGACCTGGTTCTCCATTCTTTACGGGTTAGCCATTGCTTATGTTCTATCTTTAATCATTTACCAGGGCGGCAAATTGCTAGGATTAGAGTAGTATTGTGTTAAAGAAAACTTAAAAGGACCGACTTCTCCAGTCATCTCTGAAGAAATCGGTCCTTTTACAACTTCCCTTCTTTTATCCACCTTTTGATTCTTAATGCATTCAGAATAATACCTAAAGTTAAAACAGGGATTGCTATTAAATAAAAGTGTACTGCACTAAAAGAAGGCAGAAAGTCTGAATTTGGTGGAATCCAGTGGCCTAAGGAAGCTGAAGGCATTTCCCTTAACTCTTCATAATTCATACCAACAAAGAAAAGGAGAAAAACATCCAATCCTCCTAATAGAATTAAAGGAATGATATATGCCACTCGTAGAGGGATATTTTTATTGTTCACCATTTAACACCACCTCACCTCATCTGTTACATTTATTGTAATTGACAATGGTTCGTGGTTTTGAGTTTTTTTATTACTTTTTGATGAATTTTAACCCGTACTAAATATTTTCTTAATCTTTAATCACTATAGTATAAGTACATAAATCAATTAGAAAACAATTGGAGGTTACTGTACCAAATGTTGTTAATGCCAGAAAGTAAAAGAGTGGTATGGGTCGCTGATAAAAAAGTCATCGTTTCTGGGCAAAGAAAAATTATTAATTTCTACGAATATCTTGTAGACACCCCTAAAGTTGAACAACCCATGAAAAGTATATAAGCATAATAAAGCATGTTCCCGGTAATAATGCCATGAATATGCTTTTTCATTTTAATATTCAACAACAATGTGGTATACTATATATATTAAGTATAATAAATATACTTATATGGGGGCGTAAGAATGTCCATTTGTCCAAATTTAGAATATGCCTTTCAAATTTTAGGGAAGAAGTGGAACGGCTATATTTTACATTTTTTGTCCACGCAACGAGAAATGCGTGCATCATTTAACGATATTAAAAACGGTGTTACAAATATTACTTCAAAAGCATTATCAGCCTGCCTGCAAGATTTAATAAGCTATGGTTTGGTCTTAAAAAACGTAAAACCGACAACACCTGTTTCTATTTCTTATGAGCTAACAGAAAAAGGTACTGCATTAGTGGTAGCCCTTCGCCCCATACAGCAATGGGCCTATGATTTCTTAAAGGAGGATGAGAAGAATGAAACATAATCCACTGGCATGCGATTTAAAAACAGGGGTCTGTGGTAATGCAGAACAGAATGAAGAAATAATGGATTTTAATTTATCTAAATCAGAGATTACTCTTTATTATTTTACGGATCCAATCTGTTCCCATTGTTGGGCTTTAGAGCCGGAGTTACGTAAATTTATTTATCTATATCGTCATTATTTCAAAACACAAACCATTATGGGCGGCCTATTACCCCAATGGGCAGATTTTGCTGATGTGAAAAATGGTATTAGCGGCCCAGCTGATGTGACAGAGCACTGGCAAGAAGTTGGCCAGCACTCACGCATGCCTATCAATGGAACAGTTTGGCTCAATGATCCCTTGCACTCCTCTTACCCACCCTCTCTGGTATACGAAGTGATAAAGCATGAACACTCTCCCCTTGGGGAAAGATTTTTGCGCCTCTTACGAGAGCAACTCTTTGTATTTAATGAAAACATCGCCAAAGAAGATGTGCTCATTCGCCTGGTTAATGAGCTAGGGTTAGACAGTGATGAAATTATGAAAAAAGCAACGAGCACCCAGGGAAAAGCATGGCTGCAGGAAGACTTTAATCTGAAAGAACAAATGGGTGTACGGGGATTCCCAACCGTAGTGTTACTGGATCAAGAGAACAGAGGAATGAAATTAGTTGGCCAACGGCGAGCAGAAGACTATATTTCAGCCCTGGAAAAATTAACAGGAAAACCACTCACAGCAGGAAAACTCCCTTCTCTCGCTGAGGTTTTACAAAAAGAGCAGCGTTTATTCGCTAAGGAGATTGAAGTCCTTTATGATGTTGAGCCTGCTAAACTTGAAGCTTTTATTGAAAGTGAATTACAGGGAGGATATGTTGCAAAAGAAATACTAGGCGAACTATATTTTGAAGGACAATAAGGAGTGAAAAACATGTATTTATTACAGGTGGATTTCAAAATGGAAGGGCCTTTTGGTGAGGAAATGGCCAACAGCTTTCAAGAGTTAGCGAGAAGCATTAATAATGAAGAAGGCGTCATCTGGAAAATTTGGACAGAGAACGAGGAAACAAAGGAATCCGGGGGTGTATATTTGTTTCAAACAAAGGAGTCAGCGGAAAAGTATTTAACCATGCATACGGCCCGTTTAACAAGCTTTGGCATAAGGGATATTCGGGGGAAAATATTTAAAGTGAATGAAGCTTTATCTACAATTAATCATGCACCAATCAAATAGATTTGTTTAAGAAAAAAACCTCTGGGCTGCAAAAACCCAGAGGTTACCACTCTACCACTCTCTTCCCGGATCCCCTTTCATGCTATTGACTGTCCCTGCCGGGAATAAGACATTCATATGATCCAGGGTTGGATTAGGATTATCGGCACTTTCTTTGGGGAAGACAAACTCCAACCTGTAAGCATCATTTACCTTATAACCAATGATATGCTGATTGCCAAAGATAATTTTATCATGTTCTGGCGTACCTAAAACCATTTTCACATCTTCTATGGCAATAGTTTTTACCCGCTTATCAAAGGATCTGACTTCAAATAATCGCAGACCTTTGTTATAAGCAAAAACAACTCCCCGCTTCTCATAGGTACAATAGGTTCCCTTTGCATCCGCTATATATTCCTCTTTATCAGGATTACCCCAGGCTTTTTTTACATCATCAATGACATTACCATCCGCCGCAAAATCACTGTTAATGACTTTTCCCTCTTTCGCCAATGCAACAATTTTATTAATTAATTCCTTTTGTTCTTCATTGGTATTAGCGGGAGGATTCTCAGAATTATTTGTATTACCATTATTGTTTGATGTTCCCCCATTTCCATTTTGGCCCGTGTTGGCTGGAGGATTATTCGGAGGATTGGTACAACCCACAGTGCCAATCAATACTACACACACGACAACAAGAATCCATAGGACGTTCTTTTTAAACATAGCCATTTCACTCTTTTCTACTTTGGACTTTACCCCCCTCTTCCTTACTCCCAATTCCAATAATCCATTTCTCCCAATTGGGCACCACTAATCTCCTTCACATCTTTCAATTTTAAAAGCTCTTTAACCGGACCAGTCACTACTGCCCCATACACAGTAAATCCGTTCTTTTTCAAATAATCATACCGTTCCTGTAAATAGTATAAACCTAAGAAATTTTCATAATAACTTTTTCGTTCATTTTTTAAAAGATCGTCCATATTGGCCAGCATCATTTTTTTACTTTCGGAAAGATGTTCTTCAGTTAAGGAAGTTATTTTTCCTTCTGACATATAATCTTTTCCCGCTTCCCTTCCCCCTGATAAGCCAACAATTGAACTAAGAGAGACCATTCCTCCTCCACCTCCATAACCCATGGGTTGAAATGCTTTAAATTCTCCCGTATAAAGTGGTGCCCACAAAACATCAATATCATAGGGTTTAAGAAGTTGCAGCAATTCCTCTACTGTCATAAATTTAGACGTGGAAAAAGATAGTTCGGCAACCGTTCCCTCATGTACTTTGTCTAATTTAGTCCAAACATTTGGATTTCCTCCGGCACCTAACTTAACCCCTGTTTTCGGATGTTCAGGCAAGTAAAAAGGATAATTCTTACCCAGGCCCTTTTCTAAAAACTGAATATTCCTTTGGGAATTGGTTCCGAAAAAGGTTTTGCTAATATTCATTTCACCCACAACTTTATTTTCTTTCCCTACTTTTCTCAGAACGGGATAGGTCATTTTTTGTGTTAAAAATGGGGTAATGTCAGTGATTACATGCCCGCCAAAGTCTTCCTCCAGATTAGGTATAGTCCAGTCTGTCGCTACTTTCGTATAATAAACATGTTTTTTATCTAAATGCAGTGACATAAAACTTGCATTAACAATCATCTTATACGCCCAAAATACAAAAAGGCAGAGCAGCAATACTATAATTACTCGAACCGTTAATGTAAAACGATACCTTAAAAGAATCCTCTTTTCCTTATCCTTACTCCATTCTGTCATAATCAACCCTCCACCCTTTCTTGTCTGCCAATTGGGATAATCTTTTTCGTGCACGATGAAGGGTGACCTTCACCTGGTTTGCATTTAAGTCTAATGCCTCCTGAATTTCTTCATAACTAAAGGACTCATATTCTCGCAAATATAAAATGGTTCGATAGTGTTCAGGTAAATAACTTAATAGTTGCAAAAGATCTTCTTTTTCTTCTTCTTTCACAGCCTCTTCCTCCGGCAACCCATAGGGACTAATCATTTCATTCTTTGCAAATAAATACTCAGCAAAAGGTACCCATTTCCTTCTTTTCCTTTTCCGCCACTCATCTAAATAGGCGTTTCTGGCCACCTTAAACAACCATGCCCGCACATCTTCTTGTTTATAAGAAGATAATAATACCGTGGCACGGACAAAGGTCTCCTGGGTTAAATCCTCTGCCAATGGGGCTGAACCCGACAATTTATACAAATAATAATAAAGGGGTTTGGCATAGTTTCTATAAAGTTGATCCAGTTCATTTCTGCGACTGTAATCCATCCTGTTTCCCCTTTTTAAAATTTGTTCACTACTAAAACGTTTAGCCCATATAAAAGTTACAGGAGTAAAGAAAAAAAATACCTTTTAAGATATGATGTTCTTAAAAGGTATGAATCAAAATTTTGTGGGAGTTGATAGTGAGCACCCATCTATCTTAACTAAAGATCCGATCACGATGACTTCCAATTATTGCATTACCTTAAAAAAAGGCTGCTCTACGGTGAATATAATTCGGACAACGAAATACAAAAAGGACTGATCCACAACGAAACGATATCCTTCTTTAATATAGGATTGTGCTTGTTTTACAGCATCTTGAGCTTTCCGTCCCGGACGGAAGTATGGACTTTGTCTTGTATTGCAGACTCATCCAACGAATGTTAACCTGATGAGATTCGTGTTCCTCAGACCGGAGGTTTGCCGCCGACTTCCTTCAGATTCGACCTCACGGTCGACACCCTTGTCTTAAGCTAATGGCTACTACTGCCTTCACCACTCAGGACTTTAACCTTATAGATAACCCCATGCCAGGCGCACAATAAAAAAAGCGCACCTAAACGGTACGCTTTTTTTCTATTTCGGGCTTACGGCTTTTATTTGTAAAACTTCATTTTTTAACGATTGATATAATGCTAAAATATCTTTGTTTGTTGTCAGAATCTCAAAATCTTTTATTTTGTTGTATTTGATCTCTGCATTTTCAACTAATGTTTGAGTAACTTCATTACTTATTAATGGGTATTTTGCAAAATAGCTTGAAACAGGCAAAAAGGTTATAGCTTCATTATTTTTATATTTGTATCCTTTTGGTATTGTTAAATGTTTTAGGAAAAGAATATATTCATCATTCTCAAGCATAATATTATAGCCGCCTATTCCTGTATAAACTCCTCTGTTAAAACAACTTGGTTCATAAATATAAATTCGATCTCCCTTTTTTATTCCATTTCCTTTGTATATTTCGGTTACTTTTACACCTGAAAGTAGTGCGTTCATATAATTTTGTCTTTCATTAGTAACTTTAACTTTAACGATTATATCTGATTGATCTCTTAGTTGAGTGAAATTCGAAAGTTCATTATTAAAGTAAATAGATAGGTAATGAGAGTCTTCATTTAACTGGACGAGAATTTGCTCTTCATTTTCTAATATATTTCCTAGACTGACATCTGCAATTGCATAAGAAGTTCGCGTTAATATTGCTACTACTACTGATAATAATAGGAGAGCGATTAGTAAGCTCAGATAGATTTTTTTCCTAAACACGTTGATCACCTTCTTTTTATCCATTAAATTGTTCTAATCTGCCATCATTCATTCTAAACTTCACATCAGAAAGAAGTTCAATATCTTCTTTATTATGGCTAGCAATTAATATGGTTGTACCCCTCTTTTTTTCTTCTAATAAAATTTTTCGAACTAGGTTAATCCCTTGTTCATCTAATGCATTGGTTGGTTCATCTAAAATAAGAAGATCAGGTTCCTCCATAATTGCTTGAGCAATGGCCAATCGCTGTTTCATGCCTAATGAATACTTTTTAAATACACGGTCATCATCGGGATTTAATCCGACTCTTTCAATGGAAGACCTTATTTGTTCATCTGAAATTTTCCTTTTTATACTTGCTAATAACTTTAAGTTTTTAAACCCTGTATAATACTCCCAAAAACCAGGGGATTCTATAATAACCCCAACATTTTCAGGAAATGACATGTCTTTATGCAACGTTTTCCCATTAATGTGGATCTCTCCTGATGTTGGTTTAATCAAACCACACACGGCGCGAAATAACATCGTTTTTCCAGAACCATTTCTTCCAAAAAAACCGTATATCTTTCCGCATTCGAGTTTAACAGAAATATTTTTCAAGATTTCTTTATTTTTTATACTTTTTTTAACATTAATAAATTCAATTGATTTCATACATTTTAACCTCCTAAAAAATATCCATATCTTCTATCTTATGTGTTCCTAAAATAATTAATAGAGTGGTAATCACAACCTGATAAATAATTGAAAAAAGAACACTAAAATTTTGCAAATGAAAATCTGTAACTATAAATGCAATTACACTGGATGGAATGCCGTTGTGCCAAGAAAAAATTCCTTGAGTAAAAGGCAACCATTTAATTATTCCAATACACCATTGTATTTCATATAAAAAATTTGAGAAAAAAAGTGAGGCAATATAGCCTGCGAATACAATTGTATAAGCTATTATTTGAGTGGTTCTGAGTGCTAAAAGATTAATCATTAAAAGAACTATAAAACTTTGCAATATTAGTAAAATAAGCATACTTAAGATCACAAAGATACCTTCTTCAGAATTAACTAAATGGAGACCATAAACAGATGCAATTATCCAAAGGACAAAGAACTGGACAAAATAATATAAGAAGATATAAAAAAATAAACTTAAAGATTTGGCTAAAAACCATATTTTCCTTTGATGAGTTCTAGTAAAAATATATACTGCATTCCTCCCGAAATCAGATGCCATATCATCTCCTAAAAAATATAATAAAAAGACCATAGGAAGAAGCCAAAATAACAAAGGTATGCCATATTTGATTCCTGATATATTTAAATCTCCAAAGGATAAAAGGAAAATGCCCTCTAAAGATTTATCAGAAAGAATATCCACTCTTTGAATATTAACTAAAAACAAAAATATAGAAAGGATTGATCCTGTCAAAAAAAGTCTAGTTAATAATAGGTAGTTTAATTTGATATATTTTTCCATTGTCTACTTACTCCAAAAATAATCTTTATCATTTGATAAGATTAATCCAATAAAATAAAGTACAATAACCATGAGAAAAAAACTAGAAAGTGAAAAAATATCAATTCCATTTAATGCCGTTGTTGCTTGTTGCTCATTATTAAATAAGGAAGACATATATTCTGGTAAGGTATTAAAGTTGAATTTAAACATTCTTTTAGTCGCATCCATGAAAGCAATAAATAACATTGCTATAAAAAATCCAATATAAGTGTTGCTGAGAAGCGAAATGATACTATAAAGTATGCCTAAAACTGATAGGCCTATTAATTGAATAGCACTACTAAGCATTAGAAAAGATAAGTAGTTACTAGTTATGTTTTCGGTACCTTCACATGCAATTACAGCCCCAAAGATTACAATATGAATTATCAATATATATAAGGTAGCAAAAAGAAGTACAGAAATTATCTTTTCTTTCCACCATCGCTTTGAACTATTATATTTAAGGAGTACTTGATATCTATCGAAAACATTAGTAATAATACCTAAAAAAAACAAAAAGCTTGGAATAATAAACCATATCATGATATTAAGATTAATGATCTGATAATAAATCAAATAGGGTATATTTTGAGAATCAGAAATCTGATTTGATAATTGCATCACTGTTTTAATGGCCAAAGCAATTAATAAAAATACTCCGATATAAAATCTTTTAGATACTAATAATTTTTGGAGTAAAATAATATAAATAGATTTCATTATAACCTCCAGTTAATCCTCAATACCAACTTCAAGTTTTGATTTCATCGTTATAATAATTAAACTAGAAATAAATAATACGCTCATCCATACCAATAAAACGTAAAATGAACCAGTACCCGGTATTAATAGATTGACTAAAGCGAACTTATAAGAACCTACTAAAATTACGACTAATTGACTGATTATATACAGTAAAAATATACCCGAAATAACAGCGAACCTTCCCTTTTTTACAAGAAAATAAGCTGAATAGGCAAATAATGCAAGTAACGATGCTGTAAAACTGATTAGAATCATAAAAATTAAGTTATATAAAAGTGGAGATTGTAAACGAATTAAATCAAACATCCATTCACTTGAAAAGTTTTGAATCCCTATATCATAAGGAGGTAGAGCATGATTGTTATCAAATCCTTTTATCGGAAATGCAATTAAACATAATAGTTGATTTATTAAAAACGGGATCAAAAAAGATAGGAATGTAACAGTTAATATAACCAATGATTTTGCCCACACATAAACATTTTGGTTTGCACGTGTTAAAATACTTTTGTAGACACCAGATTGACAATCTGAATAGTATGAATCCGAAAATATAATTACTGAAAACAAAGGTATTAATAATACTATAGAACTTAATATAATACGTACTCCAGGTCCTTGAATCATACTCATTTCAAATGCTGATCTTACTTGCAATAAACTTCCTCCGTATTGATTTCCTCCTCCTTTATAAAAACAAGAAAATAGGAAACTTCCAATCGATATGATCATCAAAATCAAAAAGATAATTTTAAATTCTTTTCGGTGCAAACAATTTTTCAGCTCTAAATGAAACATTCTTTTCATATTTAACCTCCTAACCAATAGCAAACATATTAAAGATTAGGGTGCTATATCTAGCACCCTATTTAATAGAACAGATTAACGGAAATTAACATCCCCAGAAACATATGCAGTAGATAAACTAAAGTTGGAGTTTTGCATACCCATAATAATTTGATAACCTATGGTTGTTTTTCCGTGAACAATATTAGTGGTATTACCTAGTTTTTGGTAATAGTCAACTGATATTGGGGTCCTATTTGCATCGCATGCCCAAAATGTGACTTCGTCAGTATTAGTTAACGCAGTCACTTTATTTGTAATATAATTAGCAGTTGTTGTTTTTCCATGGGCGCCAGTATAGTTATTCCCTTGCATAATTGGAAGAGTATAAGCTGTATACGTACTAGCAAAAGCAGGAACCGCCATTAACAAAAGAAATAAACCAACCATTCCAGAAAGCAGAACTTTTTTCAATTTTTTCACCTCCTTTTCTTTTATTAATTGGATTATATTACAAATAAATATATCATTCTACAATATACGATATATTTAACATATTATTCATAATTTACATAATATACATTTTGGTGTTTATATTGGAAAGGTAATTTTAAAGTTAAGCCTTTTTAAGCAAAAAATATGTTTAATAGTAGTTTTCCATATGATCTTTATAAACTTATATTAACAGTTAGTTCTTAAGGAAAAACTAAAATAAATCTTAAGAATTCCTTAAATTTTCCACACTTGGATTGTAAATATATCAATCCAATAGTTTTTGAGCTTATTTGAACAATTGAAACTATTGAGTTTAAAAAAGGGTTCAAACCCTGGCTGAAAAGCCTGAGCTACCTGCGTATACCTCGGATTATTTTTAAAGGAATTTTTCGATGATCTCAAAAAAATCCGGACGCAAATTTGATCTATAGGTGATTTATTTTCATAAAAAAAAACACTATTGATCTTCCATAAAATGGCGTAATTGTAAAACAAAAGAGTAAAAGGGATGATACATATTAGTCATGTGTAATATGTATCATCCCTTATTTTTTATAACTTTTTACGATGTAGGTCTTGATAAATTTTAAAACTACAATTGTTTTTTTTAATCTTTTTTAAACAAAAATATAGTTTTAAGCTAAGCATTAAACAATGTTGTTTTTATAAGTATTTTGTTCAAACTTTTTTATAAAGCAACACATGTATACAAAACCTAAAAAGCCCTTTGCTTGTAAGTTCCTCATTTTCTTGCAGTTCTTTTTTGGGCCTAGCTATTCAAGCTATGACCCTTCTTCCTTCTGTTAAGAAACATTATGCAAAGTCACTTTAATCTCATTCCTGCGCCCCATATACCATTTATAAAATTGATGGGCAAATTCCACAGGCACATCCCTCATAACCCTATGTTTCACTGGCTTTCCACGATTAATGGTTTCAATTGTAGCCAGGCCAAGGAGTTGTTGCATCATGTTTCGCTCCACGTTTACTTCGATTATTTTATCCCGTTTGGAGATGAATAGAGATGTGCCCAAAATCCCTTTTTTATATTGAATAAAATTCTTATTCAATATATATCGGGTATTCAAGAAACCAAGGAATCTGGTTACTAAAATAAACCCCAGCAAAATAATAGAGACCAGCCCCCAGGCTTCCTCTATGTTTAAGGGTGTTGGCTTGAAATAATATAAGCAACCTGTGGCAATGATCCAGATCCAACTGGGGCGCACCATACGCAGCAATAGGGATTTTTTCGGAAGAGGATTCATCTCCTCTATCACTTCATAAGAAGGTAAAATCTCCGACACCATTTCATAGGTCCGTTTCACAGGTAGAAAAGGATATAATGAGTTAACTGCCAGACCATCATCCCCCTCACTTTCACTGCCTGCACTGGTGAGCTTTACTTCAGCTAGCCCAAAGAGGCGTTTTACAGGAGATTGGTTAATCTCAATGGCCTGTACTTTACTTTTTGCAATGGAAAAAGAAGATTCTTCGATGACTCCCTTTTTAATATAAATCCGTTCATAGTCTGAAAAAATTTCATAGTTTCCATATTTGATATAGGTCTTCATTACCCCGATGATTGTAGAAACAATGGCGAGGACTAGTAAAAGAATGGTCACCAACCAACCGTAATTTATGACTTCTTTCAGAATCCCTGCCGCTTCCTCTTCCACATGAAACAATTCATCCATTTTAGTATAAAGAGAAGCTATAATCGGAATAAGAACGAGAAAGCTGAAAGAAGTGATGGAGGCTTTTAAGATATCTTTTTTTGCCGGTGTAAAATGAAGGGTTTTATTCATCCATTCATCATCGGCAACAATATTCAAATGCCTTTCAATTTCTTTCGCTTCTTTTTGGGAAACTACTTCAAATTTCACCGTAGCATCCTGGCCTTCTATCCCTGTTTCCAATTTCATAGAAGTAACCATAAACAATCGATGAAACAAAGAACGGTGACGAGTGATATCTTGAATTTTAGAATAAGGAATCATTCGTTGAGACTTCTGGAAAACGCCTTTGTAAAGATGAATAGCTTCCTCTTCTAATTGGTATTTCTCCGTAAACCATTTCAAAATGATATAAAGGACAGTAAAAACAAAAGCGACAATTAACCCAATTCTAAGGTAACTATACAAAGTAGATTGATATTCACTCTTAACCACAAATACATAAAAAAAGATGACACTAGTGTTCCTGATGAGATGCCACAACTTCAAAACCATCAGAAGTGGATTATATCTTGTGGCTTTCATCATTCCTCCACTTCCTTTAACCTTGCATAGTGGGCAATCTGATTTCTCAATTCTATGGCCACTTCTTCGGGCAGGCCAGGAATGGCGTGGGAGGAACCCATGGTCTCCACAGAAACAGAGTACAGTCCGTATTTTCGCAGAATTGGCCCCTGCTCCATGGCCACAGACTGAATTTTTGTCATGGGCACCAATTGGTACACCTGTTTCACAACCCCTGATTTAAATTGCAAAAACTCTTCATCTACATCATAACGCCAGTTTTTGTAAAGAATAAACGGACGAATGAAGGACCAAAGGCTCCCCCCTACCCCAAGCACGGTAATTCCAAGCAAAATCCAGCCAATCCATTCTTTCCATGAAAAAAGATAATCTAAGTAAAGGAGACTCCCCAGCATGATGAAGCCAATACCATTTTCAATACTTTCACTAATAAGCCATACTTTAATGACGTCCCTGGACAATTTCCTTACTGGTAAGTTGATTTGTTCATTCATCGTTTTAATCCTCATCTAAGAAAATTTCTTCTAAAGTGGGTTCTTTCACTTCAACACGATATATATCTGTTTTACATCGATTAAACCCTCGTATCATCTCCGCAATCTTCTTCTCATCATCAATGGTAATTGAAAGATTGGTATCTTCTATTACTAAATCCCTACCAACGGATTCTAGCCATTGATATAATGTCCTCTGTTCACCTGTAGGAATGGTGGAATGCTTCAGTTGGACTGTCATGGTAGATCGATAAAAGGCTCTCAGTTCATCCATGGTTCCGATTTTGACAATCTGCCCTTCTTTCATAATGCCAATGCGAGTACATAATTTCTCTACTTCAGCAAGATTATGGGATGTCATGAAAATGGTTTTTCCCCTTTTTTGCAACGCCTTAATCAATGTATGAATTTGTAGCACCGATTCTGCATCCAGACCAGAGGTGGGCTCATCAAGGAAAATCAGTTCTGGGTCATGGATGATGGCCTGGGCAATGCCTAGCTTCTTTTTCATGCCAAAGGAATATTTCCCTGCCTTTTTATGTACATGAGATTCAAGGCCTACTAATTTTAGCACCTGTAAACACTGCTCTTTCGTTACTTTCTTCCCAGAAAGGGCTGATAGAAATTTCAAATGGTCCACTGCAGTTAATGAGCCGTAAAGAGTGGAGTAATCAGGCATGACCCCAATCCGCTTCTTTACTTGATCATTAGGCCCTTTCACACCTAAAAGAGAGTAATCACCAGAGGTAGGTGGAATAATGCCTGTTAACATATTAATGAAGGTGGATTTCCCCGCACCGTTTCGTCCCAGGAATCCAAAGATTTCTCCCTGTTCCACGGTGAGGTCAATTCCCTTAACTACCGGGACACCTCCATAGGATTTATTTAATTCCTTTGTCTCGATGGCCACCATTAGCACTCCCTCCTTTGGAAAATAAGGTTAGCAATGACAATCATGATTCCTGCCATTAATAAAATCAGCAAAAAAGTAGCATCCTCTCTACTTAAATAGTAGTAAGGGGTCAAAAACTTGATCCAACTCACCCATGCATTTTGTGTAAACTCAATCCAAAACCCAAATATAGGTGCAGCAATTCCCAGGATGACTCCAAGAAACATGGTAACTCCGGGCCTGGAAATAAGAACAGAAAGAAGAATGGTTAAGGCTATTTGAAAGGTTAATAAACTCATAGTCTGCGAAAATATAAACACATCAAACTTCTTGGAAAAAATGCTAGTCAATAAAAAAGCGATGGTTACACAGACAAACCAAAAAAGCCAGATACCAAAAAACTTCCCCAGAATAATCGAAGCCCTCGATGTTCTTGTCACTAAAAATCGGGAGGTCCGTTCATGGGTCTCCCTGTTTATGCTATCGTGGGATAAACCCATCACAAACAATTGGCCAAAAAGCAAGATTAAAACTAATAGACCAAAGAGGTGGATGTCCTCCGCTTCCTTAGGGGTAAACTCCATACTCGCATCTAATAGAAAAAAATTAGAAAACTTGGCTGAATAATAAGCAGTCACTAATAAAATAGCGACAATAATAATAGATTTAATTCCCTTAAATAAGTTAATGAATTCCCTTTGTGCAATGACTCCCATCCTTATTACCCCTTTTCTCTCCATTATTTATCTCTATTATAAATTTTCTATCTTAACCCATTGAAACCATTACCTTAAATTTTCCTTAATTCATCATTTATTACCAATGGAAATGATATGATATTTTTAAAGATTGATAGAATAGGAGTTTTCACATGCAAGATGCACAAATACTCATCGTTGACGATGAAGAAGCCATTTTACATATGCTAAATACCATTTTACATAAAGAAGGATTTAAACAGATTGATACTGCTTGTACAGGGGAAGATGCTCTTACCTTATGCCAGACCAAAAAGTATGATTTGATCCTTTTAGATGTAATGCTCCCTAATCGCAGTGGGTTTGAAGTTTGCCCACTTATTCGGCAAACGACCAATGCCCCTATTTTCTTTTTGACGGCCCGTTCCACAGATTTAGATAAGTTATCTGGCTTTGCCTTAGGTGCTGACGATTATATTACAAAACCTTTTAATCCACTGGAAGTTGTAGCGAGAATTAAAGCCCACTTACGGCGCCATAGGCAAAAAAGCATCCCTGTACAACCTGCCCAAAAGGTGTACAACTATAAAGATATTGAGGTAAATTCTCTTTCCGGTGAAGTAAAGGTCAAAGGAAAAGTGGTAGAATTGCCGGCCCAAGTGTACCAACTCCTCCTTTTCTTCTGCAAACATCCAAATCAACTTTTCAGCAAAGGCCAGTTGTATGAAAAAGTGTGGGGAGAAGAATTTTTTGGTGAGGATAATACAGTGATGGTCCATATTCGCAAGCTGCGGGAGAAAATCGAGGACAATCCAGGACAGCCTCGCCATCTTGTAACCATTAGAGGGCTTGGCTATAAATTTGTATCCAATGGTGGCAACCATGAACATTCATAAACGATTTGTGGTACAGTTTTTTATCCAGTTGTTTTTTTTGTTTCTTATTTTCACCGTTATTCTTGTAAGCTTTTCAGCTATGATTGGCTACTCTTTGATGAACGAGGAAATGGCAACAGATTTAAGAAAAGCGGACAACTCTTTTTTTACGGATTTCATTACGGTCCAAAATGGAAAAGGATCCTTCTCTGAAGAATTAAAGGAAGTGGCAAAAAAGCAGGATGGTTCTCTCCTTCTTCTTACAACCAAAGGGGATGTCATCGCTACTTATAATTCCCGGTCAGATGTTCCCGCCCATTTTCCCCAAAACCAATTGGCTGCCCTATTGTTACCAGGAGATTATGCCCCTATTAAATATAAGCAATGGACATTAGAAGACATTGGTGGCCAACCCTACTTGCTTTTATTTGGGAAAAAGAATCAGGCAAACATCCTACTAGGCGAAATTAAAGCCGGGGTGGACTGGGAAAATTCCCAACTCCATCTATCTGCCCCAACCCGACAAAAAATAGAAAAAGAAAAGGCATGGGTCCATTTCATCAATTCCACTGGGAAGATTGTAGATCAGTATGGCAAAAGTTCTGATAAGACCTCTTATTCCCATCAAAACCTGGTCACCTTAGCAAATAATAACGAGGATTCTATCTCCCTTTATTTTGATAAAAAAACGAAACAGGGGCTTATTGTAGGTGTGAATCAATCTATTCCAATCATTAGTGCAAAAGCCTTTATAGACGAAAAAATAAGCAATGGTTTTTTAATGGTTATTGTTTTTTTATGTCTTCTATTATTACTAGGTTCTTTTTGGTATGCAACTAAATTTGGAGCTCCACTTATTACCATGATGAAGTGGATTGAGAATTTAGGAAAGGGTGTATATGAACAGCCTCTGGATCTTCATCGGCGCCCAATGATGGTAAATAAAAAAGGGAAACTAAAAAGATCCTATGGTTTATACAAAGATCTTATTGGTACTCTCTCTCAATTAACAGAGAGCCTAAAAGAAAACGAAATACACCGGAAAAAGGGGATTCAAACCCGTGAAGAATGGATTAGTGGGATTTCCCATGACTTAAAAACCCCCCTTTCATCCATCTCAGGGTATGCCCAAATGCTAGAAGCAGACACCTATTCCTGGTCAGAGAAGGAAACGAGAGAATTTGGGAAAGTCATTGCGGAAAAATCAACGTATATGATGGAACTCCTTGAGGATTTAACCTTAACCTATCGTTTAAGAAATAATGGGCTACCCATTACAAAAGAGAAAGTGGATATGAATGAATTCATTCGCCGAACCATCATCCATTTCATCAATAATCCAGCCACCAGGGAGAAAGAGTTCGTCTTCCAGCCCTATGCTGACACACTTTTTGCCTCTGTGGATCCTAAATGGTTTCAACGGATTCTAGATAACCTGATCTCCAATGCCATAAAATATAATCCCCCTGGCACCAAAATCAAGGTATCCATTTCACCATTGAACAACATCTCATTGTGATTACCATTAAAGATGATGGAATTGGGATGGACAAGGAAACCCTTGGTAAACTCTTTCAACGTTACTACCGGGGAACCAATACGAAGGAATCTGGAAGTGGAACAGGGCTTGGCATGGCCATCACAAAACAATTGATTCAGCTTCATGATGGATCCATTAATGTAAAAAGTGAACCTGAAAAGGGGACAATCCTACGAATTATTCTTCCAATATGATACAGGGGGGATTTACCCCCTGTGGCTTAAAACTCCTCGTAAGTAGCGGGGTCTTGATTGTTAATTCTTCCATCGGGGCGCGTTAATCCTGAAATCATGTTCATTTCTGTTTCATTAAGGGAAAAATCAAAAATTGATATATTTTCAAGTTGACGTACTGGAGACGAAGATTTAGGAATAGACACCGCCCCAATTTGATAATGCCAGCGTAAAATCACCTGTGATATGGTTTTATTATGACCCTCAGCAATCTGTTGAATGGTGTCATTTTGCAGAAGTTCATTAGCCCGGGCTAAAGGACTCCAGGATTGTGTCGTAATACTTGCCTTTTCATTCCATTTTCTCTGCTCAGCTTGATTGAAAAATGGATGTAATTCGATCTGGTTGATACTAGGTATAACCCCTGTTTCCTTTTCCAAGCGCTCAATATGTTCAGGAAGGAAATTGCAAACCCCAATAGAACGAATAAGGCCCCACTTTTTGGCATCAATTAATGCCTGCCAGGCTTCTACGTATTCATCCTGTCTGGGAAGTGGCCAATGAATGAGATATAAATCATAATAATCCAGACCTGCCCGATATAAGGATTCTTGAATGGTATAAACTGCTTTGTCATAGGTTTGATAGCGGCCGGGCAATTTGGATGTAATTCTTAATTCTCCCCTGGGAATCGCACTTCTTCTAACAGCTTCCCCTACAGTTCCTTCATTTTCATAATTATAAGCTGAATCAATAAGTCGATACCCCATATTCATTGCATTTTGAATGGCATTGACCCCTTCATTCCCCTTCAGTGTATATGTACCCAACCCTATAACTGGTATAGTCAGACCATCGTTCAATGTGATTTCTGGGATCACCCTTTTACTCATCTCTAACACTCCTCAGTCGTGAAGTTTTTTCATGTCCAAATTAAGTTAATATACTTTCATTTTACAGTCAACCTATTTTACTGAAATTTATGTTAATTCGGAATAGGGTGAATGGTTGAATTTATATATTACAAAAAGGTATCAATTTAATGATAATTATAAATTAGACATTATCATACAATGCCACGTACACTTATAAACAAAGGAAACTTTAAAGGGAGATTAACATGAGAAGTTATTTAATTTTAGGAATGTGTATATTGTTTCTATTTCAATATTTTGTACAAATAGATTGGCTACAAGTTGTGGTTGTATCGTTATCTCTGGTAGCCTTCCTATTCAGTGCCAGGCATGCCAGTCCAATGATTCGTTTACTTGGAATCATCATGATGAGTGCAGGAATGGTAATCCAATGGAACAAAGGAACCGGGATCAATGGAATTGGTGATGGGATTTTCTTAACCCTTCCCCTGATAAGCCTCATCGTATTAGTACCCCTTATTTCCATCCCCTTAAAGCACGGGGGTTGGTTTCGTTCCATTTCCCTTTTCCTGCATAATTTAATGCACCAGCCTCGCAAGTTATACGCAGGGATTACAGGAACACTCTTTTTAGTGACTCCAATCTTAAACCTGGGGTCCATCCGGATTATGAATGATTTTCTTGAGGACCTTAAGCTTCCTTCAACCTTGTCGGCAAAGGGCTATATCGTGGGATTTTCAACGGCTACCATATGGTCACCTTATTTTGCATCGGTTTCATTAATACTTTACTACTTAAATGTCCCATTCAAAGAATTTCTCTTCTATGGATTTGGCTTCTCCTTATTCATGTTGTTAACGGGCAATGTAATGTTTTACTTCTGGGAGAAACGGCATCCTTTGCAAATCGCCCATTCCTCTAAGGTTCCATTGGAAAAGGAACAACGCAGTCACCTATTCAAGCTAGTCCTATTTGTAACTTCTTTAATGAGTACCTGTCTCCTCATCGAACATATAACAGGTTGGTCCATGATTGTCATCGTTTGTTTGATGTCTCTCCTTATCCCTTTTCTCTTTGGGCTATTTTCAAGGGTCTGGAAAGGAATGCTTCCTTTTTTAAAAGACTACCGGGATCGTACTGTTTCAATGGTAAACAATGAAATCGTGCTCTTCATGAGTGCAGGAATGTTAGCCTTCGCTTTGAAAGGTACAGAGGCAATGAATGGGGTTAGTCTATTCCTTAATGGTTTAGCGAGCCAATCCTTTTTCCTCGTAGCTGCTGCAATTATCCTTATAGTTTTTTCTCTCACATATGTGGGCATTCACCAAATTGCCGTCGTCGGTGCCTTGGCCATGCAATTGAACGGACCAGACCTGGGAATGAGCAACAATGCTTTAGCGATGATTTTATTGCTTTCCTGGGCTATTTCAACTGCGGTAAGCCCCTTCTCCGGCCTGAATCTCATGGTAAGCCGTTTTGTCCGTTTATCAGGAAATCAGGTTGGCCTTCGTATGAATGGTATCTATTTGCTAGCTATTACCTTTATTGGAATCGCGATTATTTCCTTCATTCAATAAAGTCACTATTATTTAATTTTACTTTGTTGTATTAGTGCTAAAGCAATAGGAATGCCCACACTAAAAAGAAAGATTGGCAAAAACCATACACCAAAACCATGGCCCCAACCTAAAGCAATGGAAACTGATTCAAATAATATGAGAGCAAAAATGATCTGGCTACTATTTTTCAATTGATTAAGAAGCTTACGGCTATTCACATAAAAATAGTGTGCGTTTCTTTCATTTAATCTTTGCGGATAATTATGTACTTCGGGGAATTTCTCCAATACTCCCAAACCTATTAGAATCGTTGCACCTATAGCAGGTAAAAGAATTAGCTCCCACTTTTCTCCCCAACGGTCTACCTCGCCCATGGCATTGTAATGGCCCGGCACTTTGTCCGGAATGTCATTCCAAATTAAAAGCAAGAAAACAATGGAGCCCAGGAAGGTCATTAAGCCAATACTATCCAAGATCCATTCGCTCTTTGTCTTTGGAATGACTATTTTTGGACCCTTAGAATGATTTGACATTTAACCATTTACCCCTCTTAGCTTTATTTTTTCATGAACTTTCCTGGAGCTGCATACAGGACAATTTTGCAGGGAAAGGGGAAGTTCCAATCCACAGCTGTCCAGCAATTCTTCATTGGCCAAGATATCCATTGTGGGCCCATCTGCCGCAACTTCCCCTTCTTTGATGACAATCACCCGGGAACAGGTTTCCCATACCATATCCAAATCGTGGCTTGTAATTATTTTCGTATGGTTGAAGCTATTTAACAACCCTATTAATCTACGTCTTGATTTCGGATCCAGCGCTGCAGTAGGCTCATCCATAATCAAAACATCTGGGTTCATAGATAACACGGAAGCAATGGCAGCCGCCCGCTTTTCTCCCCCAGATAATTTAAAGGGTGCCCTATCTTTCAAATGAGGGATTCCTACCAGATCCAATGCCCTGATTACTCGACTGTCCACTTCCTTTTCATCAAGCTGGTAATTTCTCGGTCCAAAGGCCACATCATCATAGACGGTCATCATAAACAGCTGATCATCTGGATCTTGAAAAACCATTCCTAAGCGCTGTCGAATAAGGGGTAGCGTTTTTTTTGTAACCTCCACATCCCCAACGAACACATTACCCCCATCAGGAAAATGGATCCCCAGCAATAACATTAACAGGGTAGATTTACCTGCACCATTGGAACCAATCACCCCCACAGACTCACCCTGTTCAATGGTAAAAGAAATGTTCTTTACCCCTTCATGGCCATCAGGATAGGAAAAATGCAGCTCTTTCACTTCAAGGATCGGATGTTCCAACTTTATTCACCCCCCATGGAAAATATCAATGCTTCTATTAACAAGGGTAGATCATACAATCTGGCCAGCATAAAAAGCAAGGACCAGCTTAGGAAATACGCAATATCTTTACCTTTTAATTTAGAAATGTTGCCTCTATGGTACTCCCCAGAAAAGCCTCTGGCATTCATGGACTCATATACCCGTGATCCTCTGTCATAAGTTCTAAGTAATAATTGTCCCACAAAAGAACCCCAAACCCGGGGATGAATTCCCTTTTGTCCTGGAGCTCTCAAGGAATACGCCCTGACCATGCGGGATAGTTCTTCTATTAAAACAGATATATATCGGTAGGTTAACAAAAGCTGTAATACAAAAATCTTGGGAACTTTGAGCATTCTTAAAGCAGCAGCCAACTGGTTCATTCCTGTTGTGGCAATGAGCATAAGGCTAACCGCGACAGTTAATGCACTTTTTAATAAAAGAGATACAAAGGTAAACCACCCTTGAGAAATAGATGTACCAAAAACCACTACAGTTTGAACCTCAAAGAATGGGTTTAGAATTCCAATCCCAATGATAAAGGGAGTAACCAGAACCATTCTATTTAAAATTGGAACCACCGGAATCTCTGCGAAAACCATAATTAGCACCGGATATAAAAAGAAAGGCAAAAGGTTGCTGATTTCATTCTTTCCAAAGGAAACAACCACAGTTAAATAAACAACTGTGGTTAATAACTTGATGAGAGGATGGATTCTGTGTATCGAGGTTTCTTTCATGGCTAAATCATCAAGAACCCCCATGTTAAAAAGTACATTTTTGATTGTAGCCATGTTCAGTGTCCCCCACCAGCTTTAAGTTATTTTTTTAGGTTACTGCGCGTTTCTTTTTTTTCACGAGACGAATAAGTACACCTAATATGACAACTATAGCCAGAGTGAGGCCTCCACCGACGATTCCAGAAACGCTTGTCCCAACATTCACTCCTGGCCGCTTTTCTTCTGATTCCGCCGCCGGTACTGCAGGATTTTCATCAACTGTTTCTTTAAATCCGTAATCAGGCAAAAACGCCGTTAAACTTTGGAAATCGTCTAATGCAGTATAAACACTGCCTGATGTGGTTAATTCCGTTGTCCCCGCTGTTTTTTCCATGGACCATTCCAGGCCATCAGGATGAGAGGAGGCAAACCAGGACATTGCTCCACCAACAACAAGGCCAGCAATAACTAAAGCCCCTAAAACTCTTTTCATGGGGACATTTCCTAAAGGTTGTCCAATTGCGCCCCTTTCCAGAATCTCCGGACGAGTCTTCCGTACAAAGGTTACAACAGCCGCAGTAACAAGGCCTTCAACAATGCCAATGGCTAAATGTATAGGCTGCATTAACAAAGCGAAAGTACTAAAAGGCAATTCTGTTTTCCCCGATAATACAGTTTCAATGACAACACTAAAAGACCCCAATTGTAAGCCCACAAGAGCTGACAACATGGAGCCCCCAAAAATTCTCTTCGAAGTAACACCTTTCCTGGTAAGCCATTTATATATAATGGGATAGGCAATAAAGCATGTATAAAAGCCTAGATTAAACACATTGGCACCAAAGGCGAGCAAACCGCCATCCCCAAAAAATAATGCCTGAATTAATAAAATAGCAGCCATAGTTAAAAAACCTGCATAAGGACCAAGCAAGATTGCTAGGAGCATACCTCCTCCAATATGGCCACTTGACCCGGTTCCAGGAATGGCAAAGTTAATCATTTGTGATGCAAAAATAAACGCACCAATGACCCCCATTAAAGGAATCTTCTTTTCATCTAGATTATTTTGCATTTTTTTTACTGAATAAGCAGCAATCCCAGTTGTCGCAGCAAGCATGGTTCCACCGACAATAGGTGAAAGCAACGCATCTGCCATATGCATAAAATCGCCCCCAATTAACAAAATAACCCAGAAAAAGGTAAGTGCACATACTTATCCCTTCAATGGATACCCCTAACTATTTATTCTCTTTTTATTAAGGATTTCCTTTGACTCCCTTCCTCAAATAAAACCATTTTTCTGGGGAATATTAGCTATAATTATTTACGGAGGAAATAAGGTATCTAAATAAAAAGCCAGGTACCCGGGGTACCTGGTTTTCCTCACTTTATAAATGCTATAAACTTATTTACTTTATCATCTAAAAAATTAAGGGTATTCTCATCTACCATTCTACCTGTTTGCTCATCAAACTTCTGGGGTGCAAAATTAATGAGAATCTCATTCCCGCCTGGGGGAAGAATTTTCGCCTGGACACCGGAAGAAGATAGAATCTCACGCAAATGCATTTGGGCCCGAACCGTCCCTAGCATTCCAGGGGTCACACCAAGAACCATGACTGGTTTATTGATGAACACCTTATCAACTCTAGAAGTCCAATCAAGGGCATTTTTTAAAACCCCAGGAATGGACCAATTGTACTCCGGTGTAATGAAAAAAACGCCATCTGCACTTGCAATTGCCTCTTTAAAATCCTTCACTGCCTGGGGTGGATTATTTTCTTCATCCTCATTAAAAAAGGGCAGGGAACCTAGATCGGCAATGTCCATGTTAAACTTGCCCCTGTAACGTTCCTGCATGGTTCTAGCCAGTTGCATATTGTACGACTTCTTTCTCAGACTACCTACAATTGCCAGGATATTCATAAAGGAATTACCTCCCAAAGGTATATGAATCCATTCCTACTTTAATAATACCAAAGTATTCCCGAATGAAATAATTAATTGTGACAAACAAAGGAGAATTGGCACCTAGACCATCGCTTTTCAAACCAAGTTCTCCCGCAATCATCCTGGCTCTAGCCAGGTGATAATTATTTGTAATAATGAATACCGTAGGATCTTTTACTCCTTTCTGTTCAATCAATTGTTTTGATAACTTCAGGTTTTCATATGTGGTAGTTGACTTCTCTTCATAGTATATTCGGTGATCTTCAATTCCATTTTCCTTTAAATACTTACCCATAGCACTTGCTTCAGAAATGGATTCCCCGGGACCCTGTCCCCCTGATACGACGACGGGCAACTCTTTATTATTCTTTAAAAAATGGACCCCCGCTTCTAATCTGGATTCAAGGGTTTTGGATAGCTTGTCTCCATTAAGCCCCGCTCCCAATATGATCACAACGTCGATATTGTTGGGGTCAACCCTCTTGCTCTGTTGGAGTTCATAAATGATAAAACCTTCCACAATGAAAAAGGATGCCAGAAATAAACCATATGCAATTGCGCTAACTATGCTTATCCATTTAAAGATGCCCTTACCTGTTTTCTTATATAATCTCGATATATACTTAATGCCTATCACTGTAATGAGATTGGCAATGATAAATAAACCGCCAAAACTGTTTCTAAGAAAGAAAATTAAAGGTACAGCTAAAAGGATTAATAGTATGTAGATCAGTTTCTTGTTTTTTCCCATCTTCATCTTAAAGGGTTTTCCTCCTTTGCCGGATAGTCCTATGTTAACAAAGGTTCCTTAAGAATTGCTGAGGGAAAATCTTAAGAAGTTCTTAAAAAAAGAGCTAAAGGGCTCTATCCCTTTAGCTCTTGAAAAATAGATTGAGTTAATTAACTAACAGTTTGTTTAGAAATAGAAGTCTTTCTTCCTTCAAATGTATTATTTTTACGTAAGATATTGTTGTTTCCGTATCGTTCTTGAACCAACGAGATGGCAATAGC
>CALNBV010000273.1 GCA_937874515.1 uncultured Paenibacillaceae bacterium
GTACCAGAACCTATCGCCGTTCTTAGCGACCTTCCTGACTATCTCAAATCCTTCACCTTCAGCTTCTTCCCCCAGGGCAATAACATAACAATCCAATGAGCGCTGGAAAGGAAATTCAACCTTTTGGGTTTTCATAGCTAAAAGGGCACGCTCAATACTCATGGCAAAACCAATCCCAGGCATGTCCACGCCACCGATTTGACCTACCAAACCATTGTAACGTCCGCCGCCACAAATGGTACTTACTGCACCAATGCCTTTTTCCATAATTTCAAAAGCGGTCTGGTTATAATAATCCAATCCACGCACCAAACGAGGATTCACCACATAAGGAATCCCAAGGCGATCCAGATGGTTTTTCACCTTTAGAAAATAAGCAGCTGATTCTTCGTTTAAGTACTCAAGAATTTGGGGTGCATTTTTCATTTCATCCCGGAGTGCATCTTTTTTACAATCCAGAATGCGCAAGGGATTACGATCAAGGCGAGATTGACAATCCTCACAAAAATCGTCGATTACAGGGCTGAAATGGTTAACCAAAGCCTGACGATAGGCCTCCCTGCTCTCCTGGTCCCCAAGACTGTTTAATTCAACATGTAGTCCTTTTAAACCTAACTCTTCATACAAACGAATCGCCAGGGCAATCACTTCCCCATCAATGGTCGGATCCTGGCTGCCTATGGCTTCAACCCCAAATTGGGTAAATTGACGCATGCGCCCTGCCTGAGGCCGTTCATAACGGAACATAGGGCCTATGTAATAAAGTTTCACAGGCTGTTGTGCCCAGCCATGCATTTTGTTCTCTACATATGAGCGGACAGCAGAAGCAGTCCCTTCAGGTCGTAGCGTTAAACTTCTATTGCCCCGATCTGTAAAAGTATACATTTCTTTCTCCACAATATCTGTGGTTTCTCCTACTCCCCTTTGAAATAACTCTGTATGTTCAAAAATGGGAGTGCGGATTTCCAAATAATTATAGCGCCGGCATATGTCCTTTGCCTTCCCTTCAATATATTGCCATAACTCAGCCTCTTCGGGCAATACATCTGCAGTTCCGCGGGGAATCTGAATCATTTGGCAACCTCCCTATCCTATTGTTTTTTTTCCGAATAATACTATTAAAACAAATTTAACAAAATTTATCTTCTATAAAATTAAAAAATCTCCCGCCACTGACTCCATTGTCAGGGACGAGAGATTGGTTAGCAATTCCCGTGGTACCACCCAGTTTGGATTAAAAAATCCCACTTGTTAAATCCCGTAACGTGGGACAACGCAATATGTTTCCATTCGTCCTCTCGGGTGTCTTCGTTCAGGTCTGTTGGAAAGGCTCACAGCCAGGGCTCTTTCTCTCTAGTGCAACAGTTGTCCATTACTACTTGTCCCGTTCACAGGATTTTTATATTAATTTCATTAAATCTTCATAAATCACTAGCAACTTTTATAATATTACTTTCTTCGACATAATTTGTCAAGCGCTAACCTTCAATTAATTTAGCAAATTTCTTCGACATGATCTCCTGAAAATGATCAACATAATAGCGAGGTTCCTTTGGATTGGGAAAACGAATGATTTTACCCGTTCCTGGAAGAATGATCTTGCTTACGGCACCGCATCCTAAACCCAGAATGGTTTGTTTCTCTTCCATAATGATAATATTATACAGACTTTCCTTTTCCGGCAAAGAATAGCCTACGTTCTCAAGATTCCCTAAAATATTTTTTTGCCTGTACAAATAGTATGGTACGTACCCTTCTTCTCCGGTCCAATGGGTTACCATTTCCATCATATGATGGATTTCCTCTCTTCCTGCAACAGGATACTTCTCTTTGTGCTGTGTCATTTCTGACGCCCTCTTAAAGGATAAGGTATGTACTGTTAGAGATTCAGGACGAAGAGAAGCAGCCTGTACTAAGGATTCCCTTACCTCTTTTCGTGTTTCCCCAGGCAATCCAATAATTAAATCCATGTTAATGTTAGAAAAGCCATAGGAACGGGCTAACTGGTATTTTTCTATGGTTTCTGCAACAGTATGATGGCGACCGATACCTTTAAGAGTGCCCTGAGTAAAAGATTGGGGATTAATGCTAATCCGATCCACCTTCCACTTTTTCATGACTATTAGTTTTTCCGGGGTAATGGTATCAGGCCGTCCTGCTTCAACCGTTAGTTCCCGAACCCCATCCATGGGCAGTTCATCATAAATCACTTGAAAAAGCTCATCCATTTGACTGGCTTCAATACTAGTAGGTGTCCCACCGCCAAAATAAAGGGTTGTCACACCCCTCCCTGCATTTTTTAAGTATTCCCCCACAAGTTTAATCTCTTCCTTCAGCAAAGCGATAAAGGGGTCTATGAGCTTTCTTTGTCCCTGAATAGAGTAGGCCGGAAAGGTACAATAAGCACATTTCGTAGGGCAGAAAGGAATGCCTATATAAATGCTTACTTCTTTCTCGTTTAGTTGATATAAATCAGGAAGTACCTTTAATTGCCGATCCACAATTTGTTGTAATAAGTCTATTTTTTCTGGGGTAACCAAACGCTCTTCTCTTAAAATATGTCTAGCTTCCTCAGATTTTTTTCCCTCTTGCACTAAGGTATGCATTAACTTGGTGGGACGAATGCCTGTAAGGATTCCCCAGGGTTGCACCATTCCCGCGTAGTGTTCTAACACTTTAAGCAACCCTTTATTCATTACCCGCTTACAATGTTTTCTCCTGGCAACCCCGTCCTCTTCTTCCACCTTTTCTCCGTGACTTATGGAATAAGTCTGGTCTCCCTTTGGAGGAAACAGTTGAATTCCAACAGTGACTTCTTCCCCATATTCCATAGCAATAGCCATGGCTGGTTTTGCAATTTCATTTATATCTTTTTGTTCAATTCTATGAAAAATTAATGTAGGGTCTTCAAAAAAAAGGGCAACGATTTGTTCAATATCCCTTGTAAAATCATGTCCAATACAATAAATATTCCATTTCATGGGGCCCAGTCTCCTTATTTGTTACATACAGCTACTGAAAATCATCATAGTAGAAAACTGGGCCAGTGCCAAGTTTTAAAGAGAATACAACAAAGGTATTGCAATATATATATTACAAAGTGTAATATATATATTGCATAGAATCCTTTAAATTAGGGGTGAATGGGTTGGCAGTAAGTAAAGTGAAGATTACCCGTATCGAGAAAGGATTAACCCAACTGGAGTTAGCTCAGCTTGTACAGGTGACCCGACAAACCATCGGACTCATTGAACTGGGAAAATACAACCCCACTTTAAAATTATGCATCGATATCGCCAGAGCTCTCGACAAAACATTAGACGATCTTTTTTGGGAGGAAGAGTAAATGAATAAACTCTTTAATGATTTGTTTTCTATAAGTAGCCACTCCGATGAAAGGGTGCAACAAAAGCAAACGAAAATTTTTGCACAGGCCGGTTTTTTTGCCCTTGTAATTGCTGTGACTGATATGGTCGTACGAGGAATAGTAATGGGCCGACCCACCGTGGAATGGAGTGGCAGTCTCATTGTATTGGTAGGATTCTCTCTGTTTTACAGTGTCCGTACCATTTTTGCCGGGCTTTATGACCCAAACGTAGATGAAGAAGGAAAAATCAAACAGAAAATTAAACTTTCCTTTTTTGAAAGTATTGTGATGGCCATAGGAATCGCCATTGGCACCCAGATTTCCTCTGGTTTTCCAGTGGATTCTATGGAGTGGTTCAAGTTTTCTCTAAAACTAATCATCATCTTCCTTGTCTTTTTCGGCTACAAATATATCGCCTTAAAATTATCCTGGAAAAGGTCTAATAAGGATTTAATGCCCTAATTTCCGTTTTAACACACGGATTTCACGAAGGCTTAATCCCATCTCTTGGGATAATTCCACATCGGAAAGAAGGGATTCCTTCTCCATAAACTCATGAAAATGAACATCTGCTAACTTTCTGGCAATCTCATTTTCTATGTTTAATTTATCATTCATTCTCATTTGTGGAACACTCCTTTTGAAGGTTTACTCCCACTTATTGTTGCCACTATAGAGACATAAATTACATAAAGAAAGCAAAGAGAAAAAGGCAGTGGGACTTTAATTTTTTGTCCCACTGCCTTCACTATTTAAGAACGACTCTCAACAATCAATGTCACAGGTCCATCGTTAATGAGAGAAACTTCCATCATCGATCCAAAGATGCCTGTCTCCACAACCAATCCTAACCCCCGCAGTTTTTCATTAAATAACTGATAAAGAGGTTCTGCCTGTTCGGGACGAGCAGCATCTACAAAACTAGGTCTTCTTCCCTTTCTCGTATCCCCATACAGGGTAAATTGAGAAACAGAAAGGATGGAACCTCCTGTTTCCATGAGGGATAAGTTCATCTTCCCCCCAACATCTTCGAAAATTCGTAGACCAGCAATTTTTTCTGCTACATAGTTCACATCTTCTTCTGTATCTGTATGGGTTAGGCCAACAAGCAAAACCAGGCCTTTTTCAATTTGGCCTACCACTTCCCCATTCACAGTAACAGAAGCATTTTTTGCACGTTGTACAACTACTCTCATAAAAAGAATCTCCTGAAGGAATTACGTATTAAATATCCGGCGCACAGAATAGACATCCCGGATCCCTTTAATCCGCTCTACAACTTTGTGTAAATGATCCAGGTTATGAATGGTAATGGTCATATTAATCTTTGCGACCCGATTTTTATCAGATTTTCCTGAAACTGCTGTAATCGTTGTCTTCATATCTGCCACGCTGGCCAATATTTCCTTTAATAGTCCATTGCGATCATGGCCAAGAATTTCGATTTCCACACTGTAGTCTTGATGAAGATTCGCTTCCCATTCAACATGAATAAGGCGGTTTTTTTCTTCTTCTTCTTCTAAATTCACATTAGGACAGTCTGCCCGGTGCACAGAAACCCCTCTTCCCCGGGTAATAAAACCTACAATCTCATCCCCTGGCACCGGGTTACAACAACGGGAAAAGCGAACAAGGAGGTTCTCTACCCCTTTAATATAAACACCATTTTCCGGGCGTTTTCTTGGGGTTCCACTTTTTATTTCCGTCGTATTGGGCAATTGGTCTTCCCGTTCTTTGCGGACTTTTTCTGTTAACCGGGTGGCAATTTGGGCTCCTGTTATCCCTCCATATCCCACAGCAGCAAACATGTCTTCTTCCCCTTGGAAATTAAACTTCTTCGCTACTTCTTCCAGGCTTTCAGAGACCATAAACTCCTTGGGTTCAAAGCCGCCTTTTTTCAATTCAGCTTCAACCAAATCCCGGCCCTTGTTAACGTTTTCTTCCCGTTTTTGTTTCTTAAACCAACTTTTAATCTTATTGCGGGCATGGGATGATTTTGCAATTTTTAACCAATCCGTACTAGGGCCATAACTATGTTTAGAAGTAAGTACTTCTACAATGTCTCCCGTTTTCAGCACATAATCAAGGGGAACAATTTTTCCGTTAACTTTGGAACCGATGGTACGATTACCCACCTCTGAGTGAATACGATAGGCAAAATCCAATGGCACAGACCCTTTTGGCAATTCGAATACATCCCCTTTAGGGGTAAAAACAAATACCAGATCAGAGAAAAGGTCCAGTTTAAGAGACTCCATAAATTCCTGAGCGTCCCTTGTCTCCTGTTGCCATTCCAGGATTTCGCGAAACCAGGATAACTTCGTTTCAAAACTTTCTTCAGTGGTAACCGCTTTCCCTTCCTTATAAGCCCAGTGGGCAGCAATCCCGTATTCAGCAACACGATGCATTTCATAGGTGCGAATTTGCACTTCCAATGGCTCTCCATTAGAACCAATCACGGTAGTATGAAGGGATTGATACATGTTTGCCTTCGGCATAGCAATATAATCTTTAAAGCGCCCGGGCATTGGTTTCCAAAGCGTATGGACAATTCCAAGAACGGCATAGCAGTCTCGAATATTCTCCACTAATATCCGAACAGCCAGCAGATCATATATTTCGTTAAACTCTTTATTTTGTTTCACCATTTTCCGGTAAATACTATAAATATGCTTCGGCCTGCCGGAAATATCTGATTTAATGTTGATTTCCTGTAGCTTTTCATGGAGGGTATCAATAACCCCATGTATATACTTCTCCCGTTCCGCCCTCTTTTTTTGCATTAAATTGACGATACGGTAATATTGCTGGGGGTTTATATAGCGAAGACCAATGTCTTCCATTTCCCATTTTATTGATGCGATACCAAGACGATGGGCGAGAGGAGCAAATATTTCAAGGGTTTCATCAGAAATTTGCCGCTGTTTTTCTTCCGGTAAATGTTTTAAAGTCCGCATATTATGCAAGCGGTCAGCCAGTTTAATCATCACAATGCGCAAATCTTTTGCCATAGCTAAAAACATTTTGCGGTGATTTTCAGCTTGCTGTTGCTCTTTAGACTTTAGCTTGATTTTTCCCAGTTTAGTAACACCATCTACTAAGCAAGCAACATTTTCCCCAAATTGATTTGTAATATCCTCACTCGTGTATTCCGTATCTTCCACAACATCATGGAGAAAAGCAGCAGCAACTGTGGCGGCATCCATCTGAAGATCGACAAGAATACCGGCCACTGCAATAGGGTGGATAATGTAAGGCTCTCCAGATTTGCGAGATTGCCCATCATGGGCTTTCCTGGCCAGTGCATAAGCCTTATGAATAAATTCCACGTCTTGTTCCGGCATATACGATTTCGCTTTTTCTATGATTTTGTCGATTTCGGACTCGATGGCCGTTTCCCTACTCATATTCATAATCTCCTTTGCCACTCAAAAAAATTAGTATTTGATCAGAGAGAATACATCATAACCCTCTAATTTTTCTCGGGCATTAAGATAAGTTAATTCTATAAAAAATGCAATGCCTACAACTTCTCCCCCAAGTTGCTTAATCAAATCGATTGTTGTGCCGATGGTTCCCCCTGTTGCAAGAAGGTCGTCAGCAATTAAAACACGCTGGCCTGGTTTAATGGCATCTTTATGCATCGCCAGGGCGTCTTCTCCATATTCAAGAGAATAAGATGCCTGAATGGTTTCTCGAGGCAATTTCCCTTTTTTACGAACAGGAACAAATCCAGCTTCCAATTCAACAGCTAATGGACAACCGATAATAAAACCCCGGGCTTCTGGACCAACAATCACATCCACATTTTTATCAGCAGCAAATTTCGTGAGTTCTCCTATAGCTTTCTTAAATGCGGGGCCATCCTGCAATAATGTAGTAATATCTTTAAACCTGATTCCTTCTTTCGGGAAATCAGGAATAATACTAATCTTATCTTTAAAATTATAATTCATGGGTTACAACCTCCTTAATAGAATCACTGTGATAAATATATTGGTTAATTATGAATGCCAGGTCTTTTGCTGATGAATACAGCAATTCTGTTTCTAATTGGAGACGATCCCGTTCGCGGCAATAAAGGGATGATTCGGTTAAGTCTCTTTTGCTATTTGCTACTTCTAGAATATACCCTTCATTTTTTTGACTGACAAACCCAAGTTCATGAAAAACAGCCAAAATAAAGGAAATAGCAGGGATGGACATTCCTTTGGCCTTTGCCAGTAAAGGAAGATCTTCTTTCGTTAAACATTTATGTTGGATTAGAGTTTTATACATTTCTGTGAAATGGCCTCTCCCTGGCAGGATAGGTAACAGGGATTTTTCTTCATCAAACAGGCAATATACCAGCTTAAGATCCGAATACCCTTGCAATGTTTTCTTTAATTCACCATAGGATTGAGGCAAATCATATAGAATAATTCCATTGGCCTCATTCCTTAAGCCGGGAATGTCACCTTGAGGAATACGAATGTGTTCTCCAAGGTTCATTTTAAGCACCTCTTTTTGTTTTTCCTGCCGGAATACGATAAGATCTACCAGTTCGTTCCCTGAAATGCTCTGGATTTTACCTAAATTATTTTTAGAACCACGCCAGTCAAAAATACGAATTTCCGGAATGGATAAGTCTTTGATAACAAACTGGGGCTTCTTCTTCTGATTCCATTCATTAACGGTCAGTTCTCCCAGAACATTGACAGAAACAGATGAAGGCAATTCAGAAAGCAATGGTCCCATTTTAAAACCTATACCATCCAATTGATAGTCTTCGGTTAAAAATTGGCATTTTAAATGATCTTCATTTTTGCCAATGGCTCTTAATTCAGTAATTTCAACGTTATTGATTAAAATGCGAGGTGCTGGATTTCCAATGCCAAAAGGCGCTAATTTTTCTATTTCACTACTAGTCCTTAAGTTCATTTCAGACAAAGAACATAAGGCATCTACTTTTGTAATAGGTTGATAATCTTCTTCTTTCAACCATTCTTCAGCAAGCTTATTTAAGTTAGTGCGCAAATCCCCAATATGGTCAACAGATAAGGTCATGCCCGCTGCCATAGGATGTCCACCATAATGGGGCAATAGTTCTTTACAAATAGTGAGGGCTTCATACATATTATATCCTTCAATACTTCGTGCGGAACCTTTTGCAACTCTCTTTTCATTATTTATACTCAAAACAATGGTAGGACGATAGTACTTTTCTACTAATC
>CALNBV010000274.1 GCA_937874515.1 uncultured Paenibacillaceae bacterium
GGCACCGTGCTTGTGGCAACTGGTGGGACCAGCGATATGCCGGTTACCAGATACGAAATAAAGGAATCCTATATGTCAGGAACCCTGGTGGAAGTGCAATTAGAAACAGGGAGAACCCATCAAATCCGAGTCCACTTCAGCCACCTGGGTCACCCTCTTCTTGGTGATACCCTTTATGGAGGCACAAACAGCCTTATAAAGCGTCAGGCTTTACATGCCCATCATTTATACTTGATTCACCCTGTAACAGGCCAGGCAATGGAATGTGAGGCTCCCCTTCCTGAGGATATGGAGCAGCTCATCTTACATTTGAAAAATAACCAGGGGGACAATCATGGCTGAAGGATTAATGGAGGAAAAAGTATTTCGCGACCCTGTCCATCGTTATGTACATGTGAAGGACAAGTTAATTTGGGATTTAATCAATTCCGCTGAATTTCAACGCCTGCGTCGCATTCGCCAATTAGGGACCTGTTATTTCACCTTTCATGGTGCGGAACATAGCAGGTTTAATCATAGCCTTGGTGTGTATGAAGTTGTCCGCCGCATTCTTCTTCAATTTGAGGGCAAAGTCTCTTTCACACAAGAGGAAAAATTACTCGCCTTAAGTGCAGCTCTTCTCCATGACCTGGGCCATGGGCCTTTCTCCCATTCTTTCGAGAAAGTTTTTGGAACCGACCATGAGGAATGGTCCCAGGCGATTATTGAGGGAGACACTCAGGTGAATAAGGTTTTGCAGGGCGTGTCCCAGGATTTTCCCCAACAGGTCTCCCAGGTTATAGGGAAAACCCATAGGAACACCTTAATTACAAGCATGATTTCAAGCCAAATTGATGCTGACCGCATGGATTATTTATTAAGAGATACATATTATACAGGCACCAATTACGGTTTTTTTGACATGGAGCGAATTTTGCGGGTCATGCGCCCTTATGCAGGAAAAGTGGCTATTAAACATACGGGGATGCATGCTGTAGAGGATTATATTGTATCCCGATATCAAATGTACTGGCAGGTGTATTTTCATCCTACAACCCGCAGTGCAGAAGTCATTCTTAGAAAAATATTTGAACGGGTAAAAACCCTTTATGAACAGGGCTATCAATTCAACCGTGAACCCCTCCATTTCCACTCTTTTTTCCAACAAAGGATTACTTTACAGGAATATATAGACCTGGATGAATCCGTGGTTTTATTTTATATGGGTGAATGGAGGAAAGAAACAGATCCAATTCTTAGTGACTTATGCCATCGTTTCATGGATCGCCAACTTTTTAAATATGTGGAGTATGAAGAAGATGATTCCAACCCGGAATGGATGGGAGAATTAAAAGAGTTATTTCGTTCCATTCATATTGATCCGGATTATTATTTGGCTGTGGATTCCCCTTCTGACCTCCCTTATGATGTATATCGGGCAGGAGATGAAGAACGGGTTCCCATTAACATCCTTTTTCCAGGGGGTAAAGTGGAGGAACTTTCCAAATGCTCGACTCTTGTTGAATCCATTTCTGGGAAACGCCGCTATGACCATAAATTATATTATCCAAGGGATTTATTGGAGGATGGAACAAGGGACTCTAGAGTGGTAGAGGAAATTTACCGGAGGTTAGCAATGTTTTCATAGAGATAATCCTCCAAAATTCCACGAAATTATGAACAAATTGTGAATAAATTTTGTCAAGAATTGATTTGAAATTCTTATTTGAGTTAGAATCAGAAAGTATAGATTGTATATCTATACTAGGACAATAAAAAGGGAGAGCTGGCCGGCTCTCCCTTTTTATTTCACATTAAGAATTTGTAAAATTCTTAAGTATAAGTGTGAGGTGTTTTTTTAAATCAATAAAGTGACTTTCGAACAAGCCGTAACAAAGCAAGGCCGAACGTAGGGCGAAAAAAGCCTTCAATCGTAAAGGAAACTTAGCCGGTGCCAAGCTTGCGAAGGCAACTGCTTAGTTGGCTTATGCCGAAAGGAAAGGCTTTAGCTTTCTTTTCGGCGCATCCTTTATTTTTTACCCAGATGTTTTGAAGGCGCGCCCGAAGGGAGGGTGAAGCGCCCTGATACATCTTTGCCGGCGTAGCTCGAGTCACTATTTGATTAAAAAGGCACCTCATTTAAACCACCCTTTAAACCGTTCCCAAATCGTCCCATTCTTCTTCTTCTTCTCCTGCTCTTTTTTAAGGGATGGATGAAGCTCGCAGGATTCTGTGGGTTCAGTCCCCAGTTTGAAATACATAAGCTCTTTAGTCGGGCACTGTTCTGTAGCAAGTTGATTGCTGGTTGGATCAATATAAGCGGCTACAACACCTGGTGTCACCTCGAAGTTCACTTTCGGCTGATTTTTTAAGGCATTGGCCATAAACTCTCCCCAAATAGGCTGCCCTTTTCGGGTATATTTATCTTCAATTTTACGGTTATCATCATACCCAATCCAAACAGTGGTCGCCAGTTGAGGGGTAAAACCGCATAACCAGGAATCATAATCTGTGGATCCCGTTTTACCTGCTATAGGACGATTAAGAAGATGATGAATGCTGGCCGCTGTTCCTCCCTGTTCAAAAACGCTTTGCATTAAATAGGATAAAACAAAGGCATTGTCCCCGTCTGCAACCTGTGTCCCCCTTGCTTCATTTTCTACAAGAACATTCCCTTCTTTATCTACAATCTTTTTAATTGCCAGGGGTTCCATACGTTTGCCCTGATTGGCGATGGTTCCATAGGCCACAGTCATATCATAAGGGGATACGGGGTCTGGCCCTAAAGCTTGTGAAGGAAGGAGGCTAAGGTTAGATCCAATTCCTAATCGTTTTGCCATATCAATCATTTTCTCATTTCCAATTTGCATATGGGCTGTGACTGCATAAATATTATTAGACTGTTTGATTGCATTTCTCATATTAATGAAGTTGTTTGTATATCTATTTTTGAAATTTTTTGGGTTATAATCTTTTCCATCTTCATAAGTAAAGGTTGTGGGTTCATCTTTAACCAGAGTTAAAGGGGTAAACCCATTTTCCAGTGCAGCCATGTATAACATAGGCTTAATGGAGGAACCTGGTGGACGCTTTGCAAAAACGCGATTATACTGGCTTTCTTTATAATCCCTTCCCCCTACAAGGGCTTTTATAAATCCAGTTTTCGGATCGATGGAAATCAAAGCAGCCTGTAAAGGGGCATCCTGTGGGAGATTTTTTTGTACTGCTTCTTCCGCCGCTTTTTGTATAGCAGGATCAAGAGTCGTATAGATTTTTAACCCTCCATGTTGAAAGGTATGTTCATCTATTTGATATTTCTCTTTTACTAAATGGGTCACATAATCGATAAAATAAGGGGCCATCATCTTTTGGGTAGAGGCCTTTTTCGTTGCCAATTGCAAAGGTTCTTTAAAGGCTGCCTCTGCTTGTGTTCTGCTAATGTATCCCTCTTCCACCATGGCTTGCAACACAAGATATTGCCGTTCTTTTGACCTGTTAAAATTGAGAAAAGGGGAATAATATTTGGGGCCTTTAGGAAGGCCGACAAGCAAACTGGATTCTGCTAAATTCAACTCAGATGCTTTCTTATTAAAATAAGTTTGGGCAGCAGCTTCAATCCCATATGCAGAATGGCCATAGTAAATTTGGTTTAAGTACAGTTCCAGCAATTGATCTTTGGAATAATTTAACTCCAATTGGAGTGTTAAAAGGGCTTCTTTTACTTTACGGCTCCAGGTTTTATCCAGATTTAAGTATAGATTGCGGGCTAACTGCATGGTTATGGTACTGCCCCCCTGGAGTTTGGCCATGTGGGTCAGGTCTGTTAATCCTGCGCCGACTAAACGGGTCACATCAAACCCTGGGTGTTCATAAAATTTTCGATCTTCTACTGCAATGGTTGCTTGCCGTAAATATAAAGGAACCTGTTCAAGGGCAATGGAATCCCGGTTTTCCCCTTTATATAAAGCAGCAATCACTTGATTACCTTCTCCATAGACAGTGGTTGTTTCATTTATTCTTGATTCAGGTAAAGGCTGGGACCGCAAATAAAGAACAAGGAACAAAAAAAGTACAATACCCGTCCCGAACCCTATACCTATCGCTTTCGCCCACCATTGCCAGCGCAATAAACGGGCCCTTTTGCGAACTTTTTGTTCTAGCTTCATGACAAATCCCCCTGATTCCCGTGACTTTCCCTTTATTTAGTATGGGATTATTTACTATCCCCTATTCAAATTAATAGATTACTCTTGATTTTTCCTGTATGTCCTATATAATGTTTTTTGTTTTAAAGTTTCGACAATGTTATACAATAAGGATAGAATATAATTTTGGATTGAATTAAAGGGGGACATCTCATGGGTGGCATGTGGTATACTGAAAAACAAACACCAGACTTTGGCATTACAATTCGAATTAATAAAACTTTACATACAGAACAAACGGAATTCCAAAACTTAGAAATTGCAGAAACCGCTGAATTCGGCAACATGTTATTTCTTGATGGAATGGTTATGACTTCACAAAAGGATGAATTCGTATATCATGAAATGGTTGCTCATCCTATTTTAAATACCCACCCTAACCCAGAACACGTTCTCGTTGTTGGCGGCGGAGACGGTGGCGTAATCCGTGAAATTTTAAAACATGATAAAGTGAAAAAAGCGACCCTTGTAGAAATTGATGGCAAGGTTATTGAATACTCCAAAAAGTATTTGCCAGAAATCGCTGGCAAATTAGAGGACGAGCGTGTTGAAGTAAAAGTTGATGATGGCTTCATGCACATTGTAAAAAGCAAAAACCTCTATGATGTAATCATGGTAGATTCTACAGAGCCTGTAGGACCAGCAGCACCTTTATTTGAACGGGGATTTTATCAAGGGATTTATGATGCGTTAAAAGAAGAAGGCATGTTTGTTGCCCAAACAGACAACCCCTGGTTTAAAGGGGATTTAATTCAAAAGGTAAATCGGGACGTAAAAGAAATCTTCCCAATTTGCAAAGTGTATACTGCGAATGTTCCCACCTATCCAAGTGGATTGTGGACTTTTACCATTGGTTCCAAAAAATACGATCCAGAAGAAGTGGATGTTAATTCCATCCCGGAAATGGAAAACAAATATTATACACCGAAGCTTCATAAAGCCGCTTTCGTGTTGCCCAAGTTTGTAGAAGATTTAACGAAGTAAAGTTTTGCAAATGAAACCCGTTTTTGGCGGGTTTCATTTCTTTATTTTATAAGAAAAAAAACGTAATATAGAATTAACTGATAAAATTGAGGTGATTTCCATGGAAAATAGAGCTTCCCAATCTGTGATCATGGAAATGGTAAGCTATTTTGGGATTCAGGAAGATGAACCAGAAAGCCATAGGGAAAAGTATCCGGCCCAATTGCACCAGAAAGGGAACCATTGGTTTATCTCTTTTCAAGAAGAGCAGGGTCCATCCCTTCTCAAAATCTCAGAAAATGAGATAACTGTCATTCGCAGGGGCCAGGTAACCATGAGACAACCTTTCCGCACAGGTGTACTTACCAGTGGAACGTATATAAATCCCACAGGTAAGATGTTCATGGAAACACATACTCATGAAATTATTTGTGAAAAAGACACCCAGGGTGAATTCCTTGGGGTGATGTGGAGATATGATTTGCGTTTAAATGGACAAGAAGTCGGCCAAAACCGGGTAACATGCTATATTCGTCGAATAGAGGGATTGGAGGAATAAATGTGAATATCGTTGAACAAACGAAAAATAAGATTATTGAAGAAATTAAACAGGCAGTACAGCAAGCTGGAATTGTTGAAGCTGAACAAATTCCCGAAATTATTTTAGAAATTCCACGGGAAAAAGCCCATGGAGACTACGCAACCAATATTGCTATGCAATTAACCCGGATTGCCCGCCGCAATCCCCGCCAGATTGCTGAAGCAATCGTGGAGAATTTCCATAAAGAAGCGGCCAGCATTTCCAAAATTGAAATTGCAGGCCCTGGCTTTATTAATTTCTATATGGATAACTCCTACTTAACAGGGGTTGTAGGCCAGGTCATTCAGGCTGGAGAAAATTATGGCCGCACCGAATCTGGAAACCATGAAAAAGTACAGGTGGAATATGTAAGTGCCAACCCTACAGGGGACCTTCACTTAGGCCATGCCCGTGGTGCGGCCTTCGGTGATGCCTTATGCAACGTCCTTGCTTATGCAGGGTATGATGTCCAACGGGAATACTACATAAATGATGCAGGAAACCAAATTGTAAACCTGGCGAAATCCATTGAAGCCCGCTACTTCCAGGCCCTTGGTAAAGAAGTGGACATGCCTGAAGACGGCTACTATGGTCAGGATATCATTGAATTCGGGAAAGAATTAGCAGAAAAAGATGGCGCCAAGTATGTGGAAATGGATCCCCAGGAACGCTTTGAGCACTTCAAAGGTTGGGGACGTGACCGGGAATTAGAAAAAATAAAAGTGGACCTGGGTGAATTCCGGGTGCAATTCGATGAATGGTTCAGTGAAACGTCCCTCTATCAAAACGGGGCCATCAATGAGGCATTAGAGGAATTAAGAAAGCGTGGCTATATTTATGAACAGGATGGGGCCACCTGGCTTCGTTCTACAGATTTTGGGGATGACAAAGACCGGGTGCTTATTAAGCAAGATGGAACTTATACCTATTTAACACCGGATATTGCCTACCATGAAAACAAATACAGCAGGGGATTTGACCGGTTAATTAACATTTGGGGTGCCGACCACCACGGCTATATTCCCCGTATGAAAGCAGCCATGCAGTGTCTTGGCCATCGCCCGGAACAATTAGTGGTATTAATTAACCAAATGGTTAGCCTCTATCAGGGCGGAGAAAAGGTGAAAATGTCCAAGCGTACGGGGAAAGCGGTAACCATGCGTGATTTAATGGAAGAGGTAGGGACCGATGCTACACGCTACTTCTTCGCCATGCGCAGCCAGGATGCCCATTTGGATTTTGATATGGATTTGGCCATTTCTAAATCCAATGAAAACCCTGTGTTCTATGTGCAATATGCTCATGCCCGTATTTGCAGCATTTTCCGCAAAGCCGAAGAAAATGGCATTGCCTTGGATCTGAATGCAGCGGACTTTTCCGGCTTAACTAGCGAGAAGGAAACGGATCTCTTAAAACACCTTGGGGCTTTCCCGGAAGAAATAGGGGAAGCGGCTGCAGCCCTTGCACCTCATCGTGTGGTCCGTTATGTATATGACCTGGCTACCCTGCTCCATAGCTTCTACAATGCAGAACAGGTTATTACAGACAATGCAGGCCTTACTCAGGCACGTCTTGCCTTAATGAAGGCTGTACAAATTACAATCCAGAATAGTCTGCGTCTCATCGGTGTGTCTGCACCTGAACGTATGTAAATAGAAAAGGCCCACGGTTTAATACCGTTGGGCCTTTTCTGCTTTTTTACTATAAATTAATAGATAAGCAAACATCGTTATAATCATCAGGTTTACAACAATAATCATCCCTAACACAACATTGAAAATCAATTCAAACTGAATAAGGGTATAAAGGATTAAGGCATAGATAATGCTCGCAAAAAAGGAAAGAAAGCCGCACTTGTGACGGATTGTTACCATTTCCGGGTCGTTGCTAAAAATTTTTGGTGGCAAATAGGCGTTAAAAAGAGATACAAGGCCAAGGGTAATAAAAGATATTCCGGAAACATACTGATAGCATAGCATGAAAATACCACCTATGAGTAATGGAATACCGATAATAATAAAGACCCAGCGGTTGGGTTTCACGTGAAACCCAACCGCTGGGTCTTTATTATTATCGGTATTCCATTACTCATAGGTGGTATTTTCATGCTATGCTATCAGTATGTTTCCGGAATATCTTTTATTACCCTTGGCCTTGTATCTCTTTTTAACGCCTATTTGCCACCAAAAATTTTTAGCAACGACCCGGAAATGGTAACAATCCGTCACAAGTGCGGCTTTCTTTCCTTTTTTGCGAGCATTATCTATGCCTTAATCCTTTATACCCTTATTCAGTTTGAATTGATTTTCAATGTTGTGTTAGGGATGATTATTGTTGTAAACCTGATGATTATAACGATGTTTGCTTATCTATTAATTTATAGTAAAAAAGCAGAAAAGGCCCAACGGTATTAAACCGTGGGCCTTTTCTATTTACATACGTTCAGGTGCAGACACACCGATGAGACGCAGACTATTCTGGATTGTAATTTGTACAGCCTTCATTAAGGCAAGACGTGCCTGAGTAAGGCCTGCATTGTCTGTAATAACCTGTTCTGCATTGTAGAAGCTATGGAGCAGGGTAGCCAGGTCATATACATAACGGACCACACGATGAGGTGCAAGGGCTGCAGCCGCTTCCCCTATTTCTTCCGGGAAAGCCCCAAGGTGTTTTAAGAGATCCGTTTCCTTCTCGCTAGTTAAGCCGGAAAAGTCCGCTGCATTCAGATCCAAGGCAATGCCATTTTCTTCGGCTTTGCGGAAAATGCTGCAAATACGGGCATGAGCATATTGCACATAGAACACAGGGTTTTCATTGGATTTAGAAATGGCCAAATCCATATCAAAATCCAAATGGGCATCCTGGCTGCGCATGGCGAAGAAGTAGCGTGTAGCATCGGTCCCTACCTCTTCCATTAAATCACGCATGGTTACCGCTTTCCCCGTACGCTTGGACATTTTCACCTTTTCTCCGCCCTGATAGAGGCTAACCATTTGGTTAATTAATACCACTAATTGTTCCGGGCGATGGCCAAGACACTGCATGGCTGCTTTCATACGGGGAATATAGCCGTGGTGGTCGGCACCCCAAATGTTAATTAACCGGTCAAATCCCCTGCTGTATTTGTTTTCATGGTAGGCAATATCCGGTGTTAAATAGGTATAAGTTCCATCTTGCTTAATAAGCACCCGGTCTTTGTCATCCCCAAAATCTGTAGAACGAAGCCAGGTGGCCCCATCCTGTTCATAAATATAGCCACGCTTTCTTAATTCCTCTAATGCCTCATTGATGGCCCCGTTTTGATAGAGGGACGTTTCACTGAACCATTCATCGAATTGCACCCGGAATTCACCCAGGTCCACTTTTATTTTTTCTAATTCCCGGTCACGTCCCCAACCTTTGAAGTGCTCAAAGCGTTCCTGGGGATCCATTTCCACATACTTGGCGCCATCTTTTTCTGCTAATTCTTTCCCGAATTCAATGATATCCTGACCATAGTAGCCGTCTTCAGGCATGTCCACTTCTTTACCAAGGGCCTGGAAGTAGCGGGCTTCAATGGATTTCGCCAGGTTTACAATTTGGTTTCCTGCATCATTTATGTAGTATTCCCGTTGGACATCATACCCTGCATAAGCAAGGACGTTGCATAAGGCATCACCGAAGGCCGCACCACGGGCATGGCCTAAGTGAAGGTCCCCTGTAGGGTTGGCACTTACATATTCCACCTGTACTTTTTCATGGTTTCCAGATTCGGTGCGGCCATAATTTTCTCCAGCCTGAATGACCTGGCCTACAACCCCTGTTAAGTAGGAGTTATCCATATAGAAATTAATAAAGCCAGGGCCTGCAATTTCAATTTTGGAAATGCTGGCCGCTTCTTTATGGAAATTCTCCACGATTGCTTCAGCAATCTGGCGGGGATTGCGGCGGGCAATCCGGGTTAATTGCATAGCAATATTGGTTGCGTAGTCTCCATGGGCTTTTTCCCGTGGAATTTCTAAAATAATTTCGGGAATTTGTTCAGCTTCAACAATTCCAGCTTGCTGTACTGCCTGTTTAATTTCTTCAATAATCTTATTTTTCGTTTGTTCAACGATATTCACATTTATTCCTCCAATCCCTCTATTCGACGAATATAGCATGTTACCCGGTTTTGGCCGACTTCTTGTCCATTTAAACGCAAATCATATCTCCACATCACCCCAAGGAATTCACCCTGGGTGTCTTTTTCACAAATAATTTCATGAGTATGTGTTTCCATGAACATCTTACCTGTGGGATTTATATACGTTCCACTGGTAAGTACACCTGTGCGGAAAGGTTGTCTCATGGTTACCTGGCCCCTGCGAATGACAGTTATCTCATTTTCTGAGATTTTGAGAAGGGATGGACCCTGCTCTTCTTGAAAAGAGATAAACCAATGGTTCCCTTTCTGGTGCAATTGGGCCGGATACTTTTCCCTATGGCTTTCTGGTTCATCTTCCTGAATCCCAAAATAGCTTACCATTTCCATGATCACAGATTGGGAAGCTCTATTTTCCATGGAAATCACCTCAATTTTATCAGTTAATTCTATATTACGTTTTTTTTCTTATAAAATAAAGAAATGAAACCCGCCAAAAACGGGTTTCATTTGCAAAACTTTACTTCGTTAAATCTTCTACAAACTTGGGCAACACGAAAGCGGCTTTATGAAGCTTCGGTGTATAATATTTGTTTTCCATTTCCGGGATGGAATTAACATCCACTTCTTCTGGATCGTATTTTTTGGAACCAATGGTAAAAGTCCACAATCCACTTGGATAGGTGGGAACATTCGCAGTATACACTTTGCAAATTGGGAAGATTTCTTTTACGTCCCGATTTACCTTTTGAATTAAATCCCCTTTAAACCAGGGGTTGTCTGTTTGGGCAACAAACATGCCTTCTTCTTTTAACGCATCATAAATCCCTTGATAAAATCCCCGTTCAAATAAAGGTGCTGCTGGTCCTACAGGCTCTGTAGAATCTACCATGATTACATCATAGAGGTTTTTGCTTTTTACAATGTGCATGAAGCCATCATCAACTTTTACTTCAACACGCTCGTCCTCTAATTTGCCAGCGATTTCTGGCAAATACTTTTTGGAGTATTCAATAACCTTGCCATCAATTTCTACAAGGGTCGCTTTTTTCACTTTATCATGTTTTAAAATTTCACGGATTACGCCACCGTCTCCGCCGCCAACAACGAGAACGTGTTCTGGGTTAGGGTGGGTATTTAAAATAGGATGAGCAACCATTTCATGATATACGAATTCATCCTTTTGTGAAGTCATAACCATTCCATCAAGAAATAACATGTTGCCGAATTCAGCGGTTTCTGCAATTTCTAAGTTTTGGAATTCCGTTTGTTCTGTATGTAAAGTTTTATTAATTCGAATTGTAATGCCAAAGTCTGGTGTTTGTTTTTCAGTATACCACATGCCACCCATGAGATGTCCCCCTTTAATTCAATCCAAAATTATATTCTATCCTTATTGTATAACATTGTCGAAACTTTAAAACAAAAAACATTATATAGGACATACAGGAAAAATCAAGAGTAATCTATTAATTTGAATAGGGGATAGTAAATAATCCCATACTAAATAAAGGGAAAGTCACGGGAATCAGGGGGATTTGTCATGAAGCTAGAACAAAAAGTTCGCAAAAGGGCCCGTTTATTGCGCTGGCAATGGTGGGCGAAAGCGATAGGTATAGGGTTCGGGACGGGTATTGTACTTTTTTTGTTCCTTGTTCTTTATTTGCGGTCCCAGCCTTTACCTGAATCAAGAATAAATGAAACAACCACTGTCTATGGAGAAGGTAATCAAGTGATTGCTGCTTTATATAAAGGGGAAAACCGGGATTCCATTGCCCTTGAACAGGTTCCTTTATATTTACGGCAAGCAACCATTGCAGTAGAAGATCGAAAATTTTATGAACACCCAGGGTTTGATGTGACCCGTTTAGTCGGCGCAGGATTAACAGACCTGACCCACATGGCCAAACTCCAGGGGGGCAGTACCATAACCATGCAGTTAGCCCGCAATCTATACTTAAATCTGGATAAAACCTGGAGCCGTAAAGTAAAAGAAGCCCTTTTAACACTCCAATTGGAGTTAAATTATTCCAAAGATCAATTGCTGGAACTGTACTTAAACCAAATTTACTATGGCCATTCTGCATATGGGATTGAAGCTGCTGCCCAAACTTATTTTAATAAGAAAGCATCTGAGTTGAATTTAGCAGAATCCAGTTTGCTTGTCGGCCTTCCTAAAGGCCCCAAATATTATTCCCCTTTTCTCAATTTTAACAGGTCAAAAGAACGGCAATATCTTGTGTTGCAAGCCATGGTGGAAGAGGGATACATTAGCAGAACACAAGCAGAGGCAGCCTTTAAAGAACCTTTGCAATTGGCAACGAAAAAGGCCTCTACCCAAAAGATGATGGCCCCTTATTTTATCGATTATGTGACCCATTTAGTAAAAGAGAAATATCAAATAGATGAACATACCTTTCAACATGGAGGGTTAAAAATCTATACGACTCTTGATCCTGCTATACAAAAAGCGGCGGAAGAAGCAGTACAAAAAAATCTCCCACAGGATGCCCCTTTACAGGCTGCTTTGATTTCCATCGATCCGAAAACTGGATTTATAAAAGCCCTTGTAGGGGGAAGGGATTATAAAGAAAGCCAGTATAATCGCGTTTTTGCAAAGCGTCCACCAGGTTCCTCCATTAAGCCTATGTTATACATGGCTGCACTGGAAAATGGGTTTACCCCTTTAACTCTGGTTAAAGATGAACCCACAACCTTTACTTATGAAGATGGAAAAGATTATAACCCAAAAAATTTCAAAAATAGATATACAAACAACTTCATTAATATGAGAAATGCAATCAAACAGTCTAATAATATTTATGCAGTCACAGCCCATATGCAAATTGGAAATGAGAAAATGATTGATATGGCAAAACGATTAGGAATTGGATCTAACCTTAGCCTCCTTCCTTCACAAGCTTTAGGGCCAGACCCCGTATCCCCTTATGATATGACTGTGGCCTATGGAACCATCGCCAATCAGGGCAAACGTATGGAACCCCTGGCAATTAAAAAGATTGTAGATAAAGAAGGGAATGTTCTTGTAGAAAATGAAGCAAGGGGGACACAGGTTGCAGACGGGGACAATGCCTTTGTTTTATCCTATTTAATGCAAAGCGTTTTTGAACAGGGAGGAACAGCGGCCAGCATTCATCATCTTCTTAATCGTCCTATAGCAGGTAAAACGGGATCCACAGATTATGATTCCTGGTTATGCGGTTTTACCCCTCAACTGGCGACCACTGTTTGGATTGGGTATGATGATAACCGTAAAATTGAAGATAAATATACCCGAAAAGGGCAGCCTATTTGGGGAGAGTTTATGGCCAATGCCTTAAAAAATCAGCCGAAAGTGAACTTCGAGGTGACACCAGGTGTTGTAGCCGCTTATATTGATCCAACCAGCAATCAACTTGCTACAGAACAGTGCCCGACTAAAGAGCTTATGTATTTCAAACTGGGGACTGAACCCACAGAATCCTGCGAGCTTCATCCATCCCTTAAAAAAGAGCAGGAGAAGAAGAAGAAGAATGGGACGATTTGGGAACGGTTTAAAGGGTGGTTTAAATGAGGTGCCTTTTTAATCAAATAGTGACTCGAGCTACGCCGGCAAAGATGTATCAGGGCGCTTCACCCTCCCTTCGGGCGCGCCTTCAAAACATCTGGGTAAAAAATAAAGGATGCGCCGAAAAGAAAGCTAAAGCCTTTCCTTTCGGCATAAGCCAACTAAGCAGTTGCCTTCGCAAGCTTGGCACCGGCTAAGTTTCCTTTACGATTGAAGGCTTTTTTCGCCCTACGTTCGGCCTTGCTTTGTTACGGCTTGTTCGAAAGTCACTTTATTGATTTAAAAAAACACCTCACACTTATACTTAAGAATTTTACAAATTCTTAATGTGAAATAAAAAGGGAGAGCCGGCCAGCTCTCCCTTTTTATTGTCCTAGTATAGATATACAATCTATACTTTCTGATTCTAACTCAAATAAGAATTTCAAATCAATTCTTGACAAAATTTATTCACAATTTGTTCATAATTTCGTGGAATTTTGGAGGATTATCTCTATGAAAACATTGCTAACCTCCGGTAAATTTCCTCTACCACTCTAGAGTCCCTTGTTCCATCCTCCAATAAATCCCTTGGATAATATAATTTATGGTCATAGCGGCGTTTCCCAGAAATGGATTCAACAAGAGTCGAGCATTTGGAAAGTTCCTCCACTTTACCCCCTGGAAAAAGGATGTTAATGGGAACCCGTTCTTCATCTCCTGCCCGATATACATCATAAGGGAGGTCAGAAGGGGAATCCACAGCCAAATAATAATCCGGATCAATATGAATGGAACGAAATAACTCTTTTAATTCTCCCATCCATTCCGGGTTGGAATCATCTTCTTCATACTCCACATATTTAAAAAGTTGGCGATCCATGAAACGATGGCATAAGTCACTAAGAATTGGATCTGTTTCTTTCCTCCATTCACCCATATAAAATAAAACCACGGATTCATCCAGGTCTATATATTCCTGTAAAGTAATCCTTTGTTGGAAAAAAGAGTGGAAATGGAGGGGTTCACGGTTGAATTGATAGCCCTGTTCATAAAGGGTTTTTACCCGTTCAAATATTTTTCTAAGAATGACTTCTGCACTGCGGGTTGTAGGATGAAAATACACCTGCCAGTACATTTGATATCGGGATACAATATAATCCTCTACAGCATGCATCCCCGTATGTTTAATAGCCACTTTTCCTGCATAAGGGCGCATGACCCGCAAAATTCGCTCCATGTCAAAAAAACCGTAATTGGTGCCTGTATAATATGTATCTCTTAATAAATAATCCATGCGGTCAGCATCAATTTGGCTTGAAATCATGCTTGTAATTAAGGTGTTCCTATGGGTTTTCCCTATAACCTGGGAGACCTGTTGGGGAAAATCCTGGGACACGCCCTGCAAAACCTTATTCACCTGAGTGTCTCCCTCAATAATCGCCTGGGACCATTCCTCATGGTCGGTTCCAAAAACTTTCTCGAAAGAATGGGAGAAAGGCCCATGGCCCAGGTCATGGAGAAGAGCTGCACTTAAGGCGAGTAATTTTTCCTCTTGTGTGAAAGAGACTTTGCCCTCAAATTGAAGAAGAATGCGGCGGACAACTTCATACACACCAAGGCTATGATTAAACCTGCTATGTTCCGCACCATGAAAGGTGAAATAACAGGTCCCTAATTGGCGAATGCGACGCAGGCGTTGAAATTCAGCGGAATTGATTAAATCCCAAATTAACTTGTCCTTCACATGTACATAACGATGGACAGGGTCGCGAAATACTTTTTCCTCCATTAATCCTTCAGCCATGATTGTCCCCCTGGTTATTTTTCAAATGTAAGATGAGCTGCTCCATATCCTCAGGAAGGGGAGCCTCACATTCCATTGCCTGGCCTGTTACAGGGTGAATCAAGTATAAATGATGGGCATGTAAAGCCTGACGCTTTATAAGGCTGTTTGTGCCTCCATAAAGGGTATCACCAAGAAGAGGGTGACCCAGGTGGCTGAAGTGGACTCGGATTTGATGGGTTCTCCCTGTTTCTAATTGCACTTCCACCAGGGTTCCTGACATATAGGATTCCTTTATTTCGTATCTGGTAACCGGCATATCGCTGGTCCCACCAGTTGCCACAAGCACGGTGCC
>CALNBV010000275.1 GCA_937874515.1 uncultured Paenibacillaceae bacterium
GGTATCGGCGAGTATATATGGCAGGGATCCGTGAGCTTTTCCGTGAATACTCAATTTCCTGTTATGAAAAGGCTGAAGAAATTGTAGATGAGTTTATTGATTCTTACTTAATGGGATATTTATCGAAAAAGGATAATACCATTGAACGTCTTCATGAGCAAAAAATGGTCATTATGGGGCAAATGGCTGCAAGCATGGCCCATGAAGTGAGAAATCCCCTCTCATCGATTGAAGGTTTTTTGAAATTAATTAAAGAAGATCCAGTCCTTTCTCTGGAAAAAAGGGATGAATACATTCGTATTGTTTTACAGGAAACAAAACAAATTAATCGGATTGTGACTCAATTCCTTCAATTTTCACGGAAAGGCCATCAAGAACAGCATATTTTTAAAGATGAATCCTTAAATCAGCTTTTACAAGAAGTACAGGATTTGGTAGAACCTCGTACCATTGATGATAATATTATGTTTACCATTCATTTTCCTTTAGAGGAAATCATGATGCATGTACAAAAAGAAGAAGTAAAGCAAGTGTTACTGAATATTCTTCAAAATGCTTTTGAAGCCCTGGCGAACCAGGATCGGCGGGCAGTGGAAGTTGAAGCCTACCGATGCCGTGTAAATGGGAAGGATACTGTTGAAATCGTAGTTTCGGATAATGGTCCGGGAATACCTGAGGAATATATGGCCAGGGTATTTGAGCCCTTTTATTCTACGAAGACTTCAGGAACTGGCATAGGATTAGCTCTTTGTAAGGAATTAGTCACCAACAATAATGGGGATATTCAAGTGGTATCTTCATCATCAGGGACGAAGTTCTTTATTCGCTTACCTATGCTAGAAACCGGTATTAAAATAGGAGAAGAAATATAGCATGTCATATTGGAAGTCTGTTGTGCTTGTTTTACTTGGGGCATGCAGTTATGGGATTTTGCCCATCTTTGTTAAGTTTTCTTATGATAGTGGATTTAACGTAGGCCAGGTAAGCGGTGTGCAAATCTTTTTTGGATTTTGTATGTTATGGTTGTTGCAATTGACCAGGCATGGCTTTACCAGGGTAAATAGGAGGCAATGGGGATCTTTACTTGCTGTGGGTTTAACCATGGGTTTAACAAGTGTATTTTATTATTATTCCCTCCAATATGTTTCTGCTTCCCTTGCTATTGTGTTATTATTTCAATTTACCTGGATTGGAATCTTGATAGAGGCCATTGCCATTAAGAGATTTCCTACAAAGGATAAGCTGGTATCCGTGATATTTTTATTGATGGGTACGCTGTTGGCTGCAGATTTATCAGGTTTACATATGGACAGCATTTCTTATCTGGGTTTGATTAGCGGAGGATTTTCTGCCATAACCTATGCATTGTTTATCTTTTTTAGTGGAAAAATAGCAACAGAATTAAATTCTCTTCTCAGAACAGCCATTATTTTGACGGGTGGGATACTGGTCATTTTTCTTGTTTTTCCCCCTCAATTTTTTTATGACGGATCATTATGGAATGGATTATTAATGTGGGGACTACTGTTAGCATTGTTCGGTGCAGTAATTCCCACCTTATTTTTTGCAATGGGAGTTCCCTCTATTGGCAGTGGGACGGCAACCATTCTTGGTGCTGCGGAATTGCCCACAGCAATCCTTATGTCCGGTCTCGTTTTACAAGAAACTGTGTCATTCCTTCAATGGATGGGCGTAGTATTAATTATAATCGGAATTGGATTACCAGAAATGGTTCAATGGCGCCGTTTAAAGAAAGGGGCGTAATGGAATGGATGAACAATTAGCATTGTTTAAGCGGTTAACAGAGGCTGGAGGAGCCCCTGGATTTGAACATGAAGTGCGTGAGATTATGAAACAAGAGATATCTCAGACCACACAGGAATTGATGTATGATAATTTAGGAAGCGTATTTGGTGTCCTGCGAGGAAATGAAGAAGGTCCCAAAATTATGGTGGCAGGGCATATGGATGAAGTGGCTTTTCTTGTTACCCGCATAACGGATAAAGGGTTTATCCAATTTCAAACCTTAGGAGGCTGGTGGAGTCAGGTCTTATTAGCCCAAAGAGTAGAAATTATGACGAAAAAGGGGAAAATCCCCGGGGTAATCAGCTCCATCCCACCTCACACTCTTCCAGATTCCATGAAAACAAAACCAATGGATAGTAAAAACATGTTTATTGATGTGGGCGCAGATGACAAGGAAGATGCCATAGCCATGGGAATTAGTCCCGGTCAACCTATTGTCCCTATTTGCCCCTTTACAATAATGGGGAACCCGAAGAAATTAATGGCAAAAGCCTGGGATAACCGTTACGGGTGTGCCCTTTCCCTGGAAATGATGAAAACCATGAAAGATACGCCTCATCCTAACATTATTTATGGGGGAGCAACGGTGCAGGAGGAAGTGGGGTTAAGAGGGGCTACCACAGCAGCACAAATGATTGAACCCGATCTTTTCTTTGGGGTGGATGCCAGTCCGGCTGGTGATATTCCTGGGGTAAAAAATGGCATGGGTGAACTGGGGAAAGGATTGTTAATGCGAATCTTAGACCGTACTATGATTACTCTTCCAGGCCTGCGGGATTATATGATTGATACCGCTGATGAGTTAGGAATACCTTATCAATTTTTTGTTTCCCAGGGCGGTACTGACGCAGGCAGGGTCCATGTAAGCGGAAAAGGGGTTCCCTCTGCAGTAATTGGCATTCCAGCACGTTATATCCACAGCCATGCAGCCATTATTCATCGGGATGATTATGATGCTGCAAAAGCCTTATTGATCGCATTGCTAAAGAAAATAGACCATAAAGCATTAGAAGAAATCAAAAGTAGGTAAGGTTCATGACAATCTTGTGAATAATTTATATATTGTAAATATTGCCCATTAAATTGTAGTAAAATAAAAGCAGAGGGACCTCTTAAAATAATTTGGGGGATGATTCAAATGTTATTATTTAGTTATGCAAACTGGGATGAGATTTTACAAGTTTGTATTGGGCTATGTGATGATTACCTTCCTCTAAACCCCGGTGAGAGAACAGAACCTTTGGTCAATGAACCTACAACTCTGTTAGATAAAGAACATGATGATGTTGCATAATGTATAGGACTGCAAAAAGGTAAATCAACTTTTTGCAGTTTTTTATTTTTAGAGATGCTTATGATTTGATTTAAAGCATTGGCCTTTTTATTTCGACATGTTTTATCACGCAACAAATTTATTGTCGAGAGGTTTAAATTTACTGAAAAGAACAAAGAATATTATAATAATGTTAGAAACATTTATCCCGTATTGTACGTATATAGTAGTAATAAGGGCAAAAGGAGGAGACGCGATGGAACAACAAATAAGACAATTGTTTGGATGGACGGTATCCGCAGGGTTAGTTGTCGGTACCTTTGTGGTAATTGCAGGCATTGTAAAAATGGTTTATATATAAAATAAAAGCCCCCTGGAAGGTTTCCGGGAGCTTTTTTTATTTATAAAAGAATAAATGAAGTAATGCCTTTAAAAGGATGTTCTTTATTTTTTCCATCACCGTAATAGAGATAAATAGGACCATTCTCTTGTATGGGTTTACCGTTTATGGCAAAGCAAAGAATCACGTCTTTTGCCTCCTCAAGAGAGAGAATTAGTTCTTCGCCATTTTTAGTCTCGCATTTTACTTGCTGCACATCATCTAGAGGTTTCGCATTTTTTAAGAAGGGCCACAATTTAATGCCATAGTCTCCTTCAATTTTTGTTTTTTCCAGGAGGAAGGCTTTTTCATTTCGAGGGCTATGCAATTCTTGATTCCATAATTCTACCATTCTTTTATATTGTTCTTCCGGAGAAGTTATGACTTCTTTTTCCTTCTTGTAGAAGAAATCTTCAATTTTCTTTTTTCGGTCATCAAAAATCCACAGGGGAGGGTCTAAGGTGATGGAACGTTGAACTTTTCCTTTAACCATAATGATGTTGTCTGACATTCTTTCTCTCCTTTATATAAAATAAAAAGCTGCACCGAGAATGATGTATACAACCATTAATAAGACCCCTTCATACCAGTTTGTATTTCCATCCTTAGAAATGGATGAAGCAATAAAGGTCGCAACACCAATGGCAGCCAATTCATAAGATGTAAACACCAAATCCATAGGGTTTCCAAATAGAAGGCTAATAAAGACCAGAGCAGGTGCCACAAAGAGAGCAATTTGCAAACTGCTCCCTACAGCAATTTCCACAGATGCTCCAATTTTATTTTTCATCGCCATTAAAATCGCTGCACTATGTTCTGCTGCGTTGCCTACAATAGCAATGACAAAGGCACCTACGAAAATTTCTGACCAACCTAAACGATGGGCAACCTCTTCAATACTATGAACTAACCATTCACTGGAAAATGCGACAAAGATGGTAGCGATCACCAACATAGCGATGGAAAAGGATTTACTCCATACTTTTGCCTCTTCCTCATGAATGGCTGCAACATCGGATAGTTCTTCCTTATGGGTAATCATTGAGAAAATTAACCATAAGAAGTAAGCAAGAATTAACAACCCGGAAATTACAAGACTAAGGGTATTAATATGTGATTTTTCTTCAATTGAAGTCATAAAAATAGCCGGGATAAATAAGGCGATAATTGCCAGAAACATTAAAGAAGAATTATGCCCTGCTAAGAAAGAATTAAACTTTTGCACTTTAAATTTCAATCCGCCAGCAAACACACTAAGTCCTAATACCAGCAAGAGGTTCCCGATAATAGAACCTGTGATACTTGCTTTCACCATATCGAAAAGTCCTTCTTTAATCAGGAAGATGGCGATAATTAATTCTGCAGCATTTCCAAAAGTCGCATTTAGAAAACCGCCAATCCGCTCTCCAGCATAATGAGCCACGTTTTCTGTTGCTTTCCCCAATAGAGCAGCGAGAAAAATAATAGCGATGGAAGTTGAAATAAATTGTAGAATAGCAGATTGAGTAAAATAATGGAAGAAGGCACTTAAGGCAGTGGCAACAATAATCAATGAAAAAAACAACTTTTGGTTCAAATTCTCTCACCTCATATCTCATGCTTTATAACAAATATAGTTTATAGAGATAGGAAAAAAAATGCAATAATTGAGTTGATAAAATTCTTTATGCGAAAGAAAAGGTACGGAGGAGAATCCGTACCTTTATTTACAGAAAATATGTTTACCAATGGTTTTAATCTGTGGACGGCCCCAAATCCATTTTGAGGTTGCTGTAGCAGGATTAAAATAATAAATGGCTCCATTTGCAGGGTCCCAACCATTAATTGCATCCTGCACCGCTTTTTTGGCAGTCTCATTGGGGGTAAGCCATATTTGCCCATCTGCCACAGCTGTAAAGGCACCAGGTTCGAAAATAACTCCACTTATTGTATTGGGAAAGGAAGAGTGTTTTACCCGATTTAAAATAACCGCAGCTACAGCCACTTGACCAATATAGCTTTCACCTCTTGATTCACCATAAACCGCATTAGCCATTAATTTAACATCATTGGCCGAAAATCCATAGTTCGTTGCGGGGAGTGTCTTGCTTTTTGTAGCTCCTGTAGCTCCGCTTGTGGTAGTGCCGCCAGTGGCAGGTGGTCTTGCAGTTGTCGTCCCCCCGGGTCTCCAGTTTTTAGTGGCTGACCAGAGTTTTAATTTTGTTTTAGGACCTAGAATTCCATCTACTTTCATGCCAAATTCATATTGAAAATTCCTTAAGGCCCAGTAACTCCTCCAACTGAATGTGCCATCCACAGGGCCTGTATAAAACCCAAGGTGTTTTAGACGTCCTTGCATTTCTTTTACATCTGCACCACTTGTCCCAACTTTTACAGTCGCATTACTAAAAACGGGAAGGGCGTTGCCAGTTGCATGTATTGGATTTTCAAAAAAGACTAGCATCATTGAAGCAATAATTATGAAAGTTAAAAGGGTTCTTTTCACGTTCATCAGGGACCTCCTGTTCAAATTTGAGGACATTTACCTATATTTTGAACTTATTAAAGGGAAAACATGTGTATAATGGAAAAAGAAAAGTAGGAAATGATTGGAGAAAAGAATGGAACAAAAACTTCAGTGGATGGAAAGGCTTTGTAAAGCCATCGGACACCCCGTTCGATTAAAAATATTAGATCATCTTTCAAAACAGGATGGATATTATTGTGGAGATCTTGTGGGGCTGGTAGGATTGGCTCAATCAACGGTTTCTCATCATTTGAAAATCTTAAAAGATGCCGGTTTAGTCATCACCGAAGAAAAAGGAACCTTTGTCTGTTATCGAGTGAACCGGGAACAAATTCTAAAATTGTCCAAATTATTACAAGAATTATAACGAAGAAGGAGAGAGAGAAACATGAATCAATTATTACAAGGACAAGTTGCCCTTATTACTGCAGCCAGCAAAGGGTTAGGATTTGCTACAGCCCTTCGTTTGGCAGAGGAGGGAGCCCGTGTGGCTATTTGCAGTCGAGATGAAAGCCGCATTCAGGAAGCAGTGCAAAAAATCCAAGAAAAAACAGGACAAACTCCTCTTGGCTTACAAGTGGATGTTTCAAATAAAGAAGATGTGGAGAAAATGGTTCGTAAAACCATTGATTATTTTGGAAGAATTGATATGCTTATGCTCAATGCTGGGGGGCCGCCAGCGGGAAATTTCATGGATTTAAAAGATGAAGACTGGGAAAAGGCCTTTGCCACCAATGTAATGAGTGTAGTTCGTATCATTAAGGAAGTGGTACCTTCTATGCGTAAGCAAGGAGGAGGAAGGGTGGTTGCCATTGCTTCATCCTCCGTAAGAGAACCAATTCCAGGTCTTGTCCTTTCCAATGTAATGCGGACGGGTGTAGCAGGTTTAATGAAGACACTATCTATGGAACTTGGTCCCGATGGAATCTTATTAAACACTCTCTGCCCGGGTAGGATCGCAACGGATCGCTTGGATGAATTAGATCAGGGGGCGGCAGCGAAATTAGAAGTTTCCATGGAAGAAGTACGAGATGAAATAACAAAGGGAATTCCACTCGGCAGATATGGAAAACCTGAAGAATTTGCGGAAGCTGCTTTATTTCTCCTCTCACCTCGAAACTCTTACATTACTGGAACCGTATTAATGGTAGATGGCGGGAAGGTAAATGCACTATAATGTGTAGAAATTGGGAAACAAGTTGCCATTGTTTGGGCGAAGGAATAAAATAATAATCAAAGGGATTTGTTTTTTGAAGGAGGGATTTTAAGTGGCGGAAGAAATGGATAAAGGCGCAGTTCGCATTGCAGATGATGTAGTTGCCGTAATTGCAAGTATTGCTGCAAATGAAACAGAAGGAATTGCAGGAATGTCTGGTGGATTAACAGAAGGTTTAGCTCGCCGTGTAAGCGGTAAGAACTTTCATAAAGGTGTATTTGTTGAAGTTGGAGAATATGAAGCCGCTATAGATCTTCGGGTCATCATTTCCTATGGTGCTAGAATCGATGAAACTTGTCGTACATTACAAAAGAACGTAAAAGAAGCTGTAGAATCTATGACAGGTTTACAGGTAGTTGAAATAAATGTAAAAGTGGAAGGCGTAGAATTTCCAAAAGAAGAAAAGGAAGTAGTGCTTGAGCCAATCAACCGGGTGAAATAAAGAAATGCTTGGAAAAGGCTGCTAAAATGTAAGTTATAGCAGCCTTTTTTGCACGTAAGAATTTAATTGGGACAGGTTGGAAAGAGGGATCACATTGAGCAGAAGGACATCAACCATTGTATTCATCGTTTTAGTAATTATTATATTTTTCCTTCTTTCGAGACAGCTAGATTTCCCTGGATTAGCACAGAAAGTAATGTCTGGAGAATTCTTAACCGTACAGTTTTTATATACAGCAACCTTTACTTCTTTTGTGGTCATTGGAGTTTTTGTTGTTTTATATATTATTCGAAAAATGTAACAGAATATATTGCCTTCTCTTTGGACAAAGTACAAATGAAATGTTAAAGAGGAGGTTTTATTTTTTATGGAGAAAAAGTTAATTCGTGATTTGATGACACGGGATGTGGAATCTGTCACATTAAAAGACAATGTATATGAAGCTGCTGTAATCATGCGAGATAAAAATGTAGGGGTTGTGCCTGTTGTTGATGAACAAAACCATTGCATTGGGCTCATTACCGACCGGGATATTGTTATTCGAGGAATTGCTTCAAAACGGTCAGGTTCCTTTGCCGTAGAAGGGGTAATGAGCGAAAAGTTGGTAACTGGAACCCCTGATATGACAGCAGACCAAGCAGCACAAATGATGGCAAAAGAACAAATTCGCCGTCTTCCTATTGTGGAAAATGGGAAATTAATTGGCATTGTATCTATGGCTGATTTGGCCACCCATCGGGAAACCATGGATGAAGCTGGATTTGCTATTAGCCAGATTTCAGAACCTACGACCCAACACAGTCAAGGCTATCAACAATAGAATTAGGCCAAATTCTTCATCCCTCTTCTTTTTTCTCTAACATAGGATAATGTGGAGACAGTTGAAGGAGGGATTAAACAATGGGCTGGGGTTGGGATTTCTTTGATTGTGAAATTGATGAGATACTATGGATCATTGTTATTATTATTGTGATTGTGTTAATATTCTACGGGTTAAATGAATAATATAGATAAGGCGGTACAATGAAAAGACATTGTACCGCCTTTAATTTTGTGGAAACAATGGGACAGGAATATCCTTGGTGCCAAAAAATAGAAGCATCACCAGAATGAAGATTAATACGGTTTGTGCGAAGGTTTCTCCATCGAAATTCATGCAACCAGCCTCCTTATTTTTTTAGATGGTTTTTAAAGGCGGTGAACACTTCATCCAGTGTCATATCTTTATTATTTTCTAAAAAAGAAGTAAGATCTTGAACTTTCTTATTATCTTTTGTTTTAAAAGCGCCTAAAAGGGTAACAGTTACCCCACCTCTACGATCAAGTTCAACGGAGTCAACAATGAGTTCTCCTGATAGGAGGAGGGCAGCTGTGATAAACTCCAATTTTTTGGATTTCATTAGTTGTTCTATGAAAGAAGGAGCTTCTGGATTTTTGCATGGTTTCCCTTTTTTATTGTTGCTCATAATCTCCCTCCCCTAATTAAGTTATGCAGGGAGAATCAGGTTGGCTTTTAATGATTTTGGAGAATGAAAAAAGTTCCGCTTGCTGAAAGGACTTTGTCCCCTTTTTCGTTGGTAATTAGGCATTCGCATACACATAATTGCTTTCCTTTACGCAAAAGTCGAGACGTAGAAATGAGGGTCTTTCCCTTTCCGGGCGCTAAATAATGGACATTCATTTCCACAGTTACGACTTTCTTTCCTGTCACCCTTCTTGCCAGTGAACCCATGGTTACATCGGCAAGGGTGGCACTAATTCCCCCGTGGACAATTTTTAACCCGTTTAACATAAAAGGGGTAATGGGCACTTGAAAACGGTAAGAACCGTCTTCTAAATATTCACTTTCTAGCCCAAGGAATCCGGACAAGTAAGCGGTATTCCTTTTCCTCATATATTCAATGGCGTGTTTGGTAAGGGCGATAATTTGTTTCTCCTCTTCGCTTCCTTCTGCTAATACTTCCTGAAAAAAATCAAGTATGTTTTCTTTCTCCTGCATCCTGCTTCTTTCCCTTCTCTTTTGTTTTATCTTAGATTTCTAAGGTATATTGTATAATTCTACTACAAAATCTTTTGCAACAATCATGGGAAGGGTGGAAATAATAAAAGAATAAGAAGTATGTTAACGGGGTGGCAGTGAAATCATGAACCTAAAAGGGGTACTCTTACAATTAAATAGTAGGGTAGTAGAGCAACTGTTTAAAGGTCATGCCTGGCATAATGGAAATCCAGAAGAAATCGCACACAACTTTATGGGGGAGATTCCTAAACTATGGGGGAAATTAAATCCTGATGAACGAAAAGTTCTCGTTTATTTTCTCTTTTGTGCTCCCGGACAATCCCTATCTTATCGCCAAATCGATGTAGTGGCCAAATCCCATTCACCCTATGCTATTTATCGGGGCTTAACAGGATTGCGGCAAAAAGGAATTATTTATACCCAGCGACACAAGTGGGGGGAGATGGCTTTTTTTATTCCAGAGGATGTAGCATGTTATTTTCGCAAAATCCTCTGGGGATCTAGTGTTCTTACGGGAGTGTTTTATCCCATTGAAATAGGAGAGAAAGAACATCCCTTATTATGTGATGTACTATTTCAAATTCTGCAGGCTTATCGCCATCAGCCTATCCCTTTAACTAAAAAAGGAGAATTACCTGCCAGGATCCGCCGTTTCTGGCAAGAGATGATTCCATATCCAGAGGAATTATTTGTCTCCCTAAACTGTGGGAAAGTGGATTGGTTTTTGACCTTTGTAGAAGAACAGGGACTAATGGCCCATTTTGAAAAGGATGGAGTAAAATTCTTTGGGGTACATGAAGGAAATGTGGCGCAACTGTTCCAGGGAAATCAAGGCCAAGTTCAGAAAAGGTTATATGAAGGAATAAAAAGAATATATACACAAGGACATCCTTTTTATACAGTCATCTTTGAAGCAGTAGAAATAAATCAATGGAAAGCTTGTTGGGAAAAAATTGTACATCATGTTGGAATGGAACCTCTGGGAAATGAGTGGGAAGACTTTTCACAACAAATAGTTCCGCTGCTGCAAGCTTTCGGTCCTTTTCAGATTGAAGAGGATATCGGCTGGATTGAGAAAGCGGGGTATGTGCAACCTACTTTTGAAGTGCTGTTATTGCCCAATGCTCCCTATGAGATTCGCTGGGTACTGGGGAACTTTGCTCGTCTCATCCAACAACAAGAACTTTGGACCTATCAATTAGAAAAGGAGACCATAATACAGGTACAGGGTCTTGACAGGGAGGAAACCCTTCTCACATTATTAAGGGATATTCAACTGGGGACCTTACCGGACAATGTGGTTAACCAAATACATAAATGGATTGAAGCTACAGAGGAAGTTACCGTGGAGAAAGTGATCCTTCTTCGTTGTTCCAGTAAAATACTGGCGGATCGTTTAGCTTCTGCCAGTATGAATGGTTTGGGGCAGAGAATGAATGATACTCTTTTTCTCGTACAGTCGTCGGCTTTATCCATCCTACAAAAAGAACTAAACAAAATGGAAATTCAGTTAAAGGAAAACAGAGAAGAAGAGAGGGTAACTCTTTCTCAAAAGAATGAACAAATAGATGAACTCATTCATGTGGAATCTATTTATCCCATGTTAGAGGATGTTCTGCCTGAAGTAAAAGAACTTCCTTCCCTCTGGAGGAAAAACCGCCAGAAGTACCATGCATCCACGTTGCGCATCTTCATGGAAAAAGCCTCTACCCTTGGCCTGCCTATACACATGGAAGCCAGGGATAAAGAGTGGGAGGGAATTTATATCCGACGTCTTTTGCAAGAACATGGCCTGGATATGGTGTATTTTACAGATGGGGTAAAAGAATACGTAATCCCTTTAATAGAGATTGGACCCATTCAAATGCAAATCTAAACTGTCTTTTTAACTGTTCAATTTTAATTTATCCATGTTAAAATAAAAGATGAGGTGAAGGAAGGGTATGAATCAATTGGAAATAGTAAACCAGACCTATCGCCTTGCTGAACTGATTCTTCATTCTTCTCTGGTGGAGAATTATAATCAAACCAGGGAACAGATGTATGCAGATACAGAAGCCATAGATTCTATTGCTTCTTTTCAGGAGTTAAAAGAAAGATATGAAGAAGTTCAGCGTTTTGGGAAATACCATCCTGATTATCGCGATATTCAGGGACAGGTTCGGGTAGCGAAGAAGAAACTGGAAGGTATCCCAGTTGTAGCTGCTTTTCAGAAGGCAGAAGAGGAGTTAGATGAGGTTTTATACCAGGTGAGTCGAATGATTGCTGACGCTGTTTCCCCGACAATAAAAGTGCTTTCCAACAATCCACTGCAAGCCTCTGGAACAGGCTGTGGATCAGGAGGTTGTGGAAGTGGTGGGTGTGGTTGTCATGCATAGAGATACTAAGAGAAAAAGGGGAGTCCTTTCATGAGGGAACGCCGTATTGGACTGGCGGTATATGTTAAAAATTTAAAACCAGCCCGAAATCTTCGGAAGTTTGGTAATGTTCATTATGTATCTCGTCGATTAAATTATGTAACCATGTATACATCGGTTGAGAATATTGAAAGTACCATTGAACGGATTGCCCGGCTTGATTTTGTTACCAGGGTGGAGCGAAGCCATCGCCATGAAATACCTACAGTGTATAGCAATGCGAAACCTGATAAAGCCAAAGAGTTAGACTATAAATTCGAACAAGATCAAGTCCTGTCTCTAGTTCGTGGAGATCAACCCATAGACATGTGAATGGTTATTAACAACTAAGTTTTTTCATACAGGAGGAGAGCAACAATGAGTTGGTACTGGAATATTCCATTAATCATTTTAGCTATTGGTACTGTGAGTCTTATTGTTTATTTCATCGTAAAGGATGATAAAGTTCCCCAGGATTCAGATTCAAGAAAGGGGGAGTAAACCCGTGTTCCGCAATATGGTTGTTACTCTTGATGGTTCTGAGTTAAGCAAAAAAGCAATGGAAGCAGCGATACAACTGGCTGCAGAGCAAAAGTCTGTCCTTTATTTTCTTCATGTGGTCAAAGAAGTGGTGGTCCCCCCCTATGTGATGGGTGAAATGGCCTATTCCAATCGGGATTATGACACAGAACTTAATAATATCCTCTACAAAGAAGGAGAGGAATTATTAAGGCGGGCTAAAGAACAGGCCAAGGAAAAAGGGGTAACCTCGAGGATCGTTATGCTAAAAGGGGATCCGGCTGTAGAGATTATTGATTTTATTAAGGATCATGATATTCAGCTGGTTGTTATGGGCAGCCGTGGATTAGGGGCATTTAAGGAAATGATGTTAGGAAGCGTAAGCCATAAAGTGGCTCAAATTGCTCCCTGTCCAGTAATGATTGTTAAATAAGAATAGGAAGAATTTGAAATCTCTTTCATCGTATAGATGGAGGGGATTTTTTTTGTTTGCTTCATACCATATATTTACAATAACTGGTATAATATGGTATTATTTGGATGGAAGGGGGCTGTGGCATGAATGATGTTGCGGTATACGTTTCTCGATTGATTGAGAGTGCTATTGAAGGGGGAGCAAGTGATATTCATTTAGAACCTGAACAGGAAGGCTTTTTAGTTCGCTTCCGAGAGGATGGATTTCTTCGTGAAGTAGAACGGAAAGGAGAGGTATGGGGTCCACCCGTGGTCTCGAAGATAAAATTAATGAGCGGAATGGATATTGGTGAACGCCGTCTTCCCCAGGATGGAGGATTCACCTTTGAAAGCCATAACAAAGCCATTGATATACGAGTAGCTACACTGCCAACGATCTACGGGGAAAAGGTGGTATTACGTTTATTGCCACATCATGTTCATTTTACGTCTCTTTCTTCACTGGGAATGGAGAAATCCCATGAAAAGACGGTAAAAAAATTATTAATTCAATCCCAGGGGATGATTCTCATTTCTGGCCCAACAGGAAGCGGCAAAACAACAACCATGTATGCCATGCTCCATGAGTTAAAGAAGGATGGAAGAAATGTAATCTCCCTGGAACAACCTGTTGAATACCGGGTACCAGGAGTTAATCAGGTGCAAATTCATCCTCGTTCAGGACTCTCTTTTCATGAAGGATTGCGTGCCGTTTTGCGCCAGGACCCTGATGTTATTCTTGTAGGAGAAATCAGGGATCGGCAAACAGCAGAAGTAGCAGTCAGAGCCGCACTGACAGGGCATTTAATCATTAGTACTATTCATACCATTGACGCGGTGGGTACAGTGATCCGTCTTTTAGATATGGGGATTGAACCTTATTTGGTGAGTTCCTCTCTTACAGGTGTAGTTGCTCAACGATTAGTGCGGAAAGTATGTGATTTCTGTTATGGACATTATAGTGGTTGTGAGAAATGCCAGGGAAGTGGATTACATGGCCGAATTGGCATTTTTGAGGTCCTCGCCCTGGATGAAGAGTTTCATCCTTTTATTTTAAATCGGTGCTCAGCAGATGTAATGCGAAAACATCTGCAAAGCCGAGAAGAGTTCACGAGCCTATTTAAGACACTACAACGAAAAGTGGCTGAAGGGGTAGCAGAACCAGAGGCTTTTGAACGATATGCTGTTTTACAAAGTAAAGATGCGCTGGTCTGAAAAAAAGACAGCAACTTTTTGTTTTCAACTTTCTTATTTATTGGATAGTGGCTTGCCCCTTTTGGAAAGTATCAATCTTTTACTTTCAGAATGTGCAGGCAAAGAAAAAAAACGCTGGGTTCAAGTGAAAAAAAGATTAGAAGGGGGCACTTCTTTTTCCAATGCCCTGGAAAGTGAGAAGGCTGATGCTTATTTAGTCACTCTCATCCAGGCAGGAGAGTATAACGGGCAGTACGCTCAATGCCTTTCTTTTGCAGCAACTTATTATGAAAACCGAATTCAGTGGAAACAAAAAGTTTTTCAATTAGTATCTTATCCCCTTTTTTTATTGCTGGTGTCCCTTGTTGCGTTAATTTTTTTAATGAAATTATTGCTCCCCCAGATTCTTGATATGTATACGACCATGGATTTGCCTGTCCCTTCGTACACTCAATGGTTTGTGCAATTTGACCCCTTATGGCTTGGTGTTCCATTTTTGCTTGTACCTCTATGCATTTATTTGTTGAAAGATCGTCTCTATTACATCGAACCTGTGTTATTAAAACTTCCCTTCATTTCTCGCTTTGTTCGTCTTCATTATAGCTACCATTTTTCTCAGCAATGGGGAATGTTATTGGATTCAGGTGTAAGTATTCTTCAGATTTGTCTTCTGTTTATCCGTTCCTCACCCTGGCCTCCATTTCAAGAACGAGCCATCTTTCTTCATGATGGCTTGCAACAGGGGAATCCCTTAAGTGTGTTGCTAGAGAAATCTAATTGTTTTACTGCGGAAATGATTCGTTTTGTTCGATTGGGGGAAGAAGGCGGCCAGCTGGGAAAGTGTTTATTATCAGCAAGTCAATTGGCCGATATGGAATTGAAGAAAAGGATGGAAATCATTCTTCGCTGGTTAGAACCAGGATTATTATTGCTAATTGGTGGAATGGTTTTTTTTGCAATTATTCTCTTTTTTCTCCCCATGTTGAATTTGTTAGATTCAATTAATTAAGTTGAGAGGAAGAATTGCTATGAAAAATGAGAAAGGATTTACCCTTATTGAAATGTTAATTGTACTGGGGATTATGGGGATTCTCATTACTCTGACCTTGCCCCTTTATAATAATACGGTGAAAAAAGCACAGACAGAAGGATGTGAAGCGAATAAGCATACTATTCGAGCACAGATGGAGATTTATTACCTGGAAAATGACAATAATTATCCAACAACAGTAACCACTTTGCATACAGAGAAATATTTGAAATCTGATCCCAAATGTCCTGGTGGCGGTACCTATACATTAGAAACAACAGTAGATGGAGCACCAGAAGTCAAATGTTCTGAACATGATCCTGCTCCATCACCATAAACAGGAACGTGGGTTTACTTTAACAGAACTAATTATTGTTCTTTTTTTGATTTCTTTGCTGGGTTTTATTCTATACCCTGGGTTTCAGGGAGTATTGCATAGGGAACAGGGGAAACAATTTGTAGGGAAATTTTCTTTGGATATGCATGAAGCTTCCATGGAGGCTGTGGCAAGAAGATGCAGGGTAGATGTGAAGCTTGATAAAGAAAAAGGATGGTATGGAGTTTATCCCTGGCTAAAAAGTTCTCTGGCCACAGGCCAAATTCCTGGAGGGCTAATCCTGGACCATAATTTTTCAAGTGGAGGTTTTTATTTTAATACCTTAGGCCATATTAGTCGGGCGGGAAGTATTTATCTCTTTTATCCCAATGGCAAAATGAAAAGAATCATTCTCTATATGGATGGGGGAGTGCTGGTGATTCAAGATGGGTAATGAAGAAGGATTCATTATGTGGGAAACCATTTATTCCATCATGATCTTATCACTCGTTCTTATTATAACTCCCCTTTTTTTAGAAGTAGTGGAAGGAGGGAATAAGAAACGAGGCATGGACCACTCTGTTCATCAACTTGCCCAATCCTTACTTGAGGGATGGAAAAATGGCGACGCACTAATTTCTGGAGAGAAAAGGGGAGCTGATGGCAGGGAATTTTATGTAGATGTATCCTTGATGAAGGAATCAATCTGTGTAGAGAGATGCCAATTGACCATACACTGGCAAGGGATTAATCATCGTGAGGAAATCCGTACAATTACTGGATACCGATATGTGAATACGGAAATTTCCAATGAATGAAAAAGGATTTACTTTATTGGAAGTGTTAATATCCATGATGGTTCTGGTGATTCTGCTATTTACAATCTTATCCCTGTTTCTTCTTTATAAGAAGGAAGAAAATAGAGTCTTTATTTCATCCCAACTAGACAGCCAATCCAGAGCTTTTATTTGTTCGATCGAACGTGAAATCTATAATGGAAGCAATTTTACTGTAACCAATGGAAAATTAGCATTTAATGATGCTGTGGGAAATCAAATCTCCTATGAAAAGTGGGGAGATGGGATTCGCAGACAAGTAAATCGAAGTGGACATATTTGGTTAGTAAAAGATGTGGATTCTGTACTTTTTACAATCTTCGGTAAGGCTTGCAAAGTTCAATACATCTTAAAGAAAGAGGGGATTACGGTAAAAGGAGAGGTAATTCTCACATCAAGAGTGGAGAGGTAGAAAGGTGGAGTAGGGATGATGATGAATCCATTTAATAATGAAAAGGGATTTTCATTGCCTACTATACTTATTCTTACCTCTCTAATTTTTTCAATGATTCTCTTTGGACTCTATATACATCATAAATCCAATCGTGTGGCAAAACTTGACTTTGATCATCTGGTTCTTAATTACATAGTAGAAGGGGGACTGTACCAGGCATTGGAGAAAATACGTGCAGGGAATCCTCCTGAATTGGAACAGACAATTTCCGTGGAGGGGACGCCTATAAAAATAACCCTTCGCGCAAATGGAGAAGAAACCATGGAGTTGTTCGGTTATGGTGAGATGCCACCCAACTATGCCAGCGGAATTGCTATTGTGGTGAATAAGAACACGTGGAAAATAGTAGAGTGGCGGGATGGGGGATGAAGAAAGTTTTTTTTGCGTATAAGAAAACATTTCAGGGATAAAATGAATGGGAATATTGAAAATTTTGCGTTATAATCGTTATTGTAAAAATTCTAGGTGGTAGATAAACAAACATAAATGGAAAGGGAGATACATCAATGGAAAAGATTCTTGTTTTCGGGCATAAAAATCCAGACACAGATTCTATTTGTTCCACACTTGCTTATTCTGAACTTAAAACTAGATTAGGGTTTAATGTTGAGCCTGTCCGTTTAGGAGAGCTTAATGGAGAATCCAAATTTGCCTTAAATCATTTTCAATTAGAAGCTCCTCGTCTTGTAGAAACTGTAGCCAATGAAACAAAACAAGTAATTTTAGTTGACCATAATGAACGCCAACAAAGTGCTACTGACATTGATCAGGTGCAAATTTTAGAAGTAATTGACCACCATCGGATTGCTAACTTTGAAACAAGCGGTCCTTTATATTACCGTGGGGAACCTGTAGGTTGTACTTCTACCATTATTAATAAAATGTATAAAGAAAATGGTGTTGAAATTCCACAACCGATCGCTGGGTTAATGTTATCTGCGATTATTTCTGATTCCCTTCTTTTCAAATCTCCAACTTGTACAGATGTGGATGTGGCTGCAGCTCGTGAATTAGGGGAAATTGCGGGGGTAGACATTGAAAGCTACGGGCTAGAAATGTTAAAAGCCGGTGCAGACTTAAGCGATAAAACCATTGAACAACTTATTAACCTGGATAGCAAAGAATTCTCAATGGGCAATGCCAAAGTTCAGATCTCTCAGGTTAATGCTGTAGATGTAAACGATGTTCTCCTTCGTCAGCCTGAATTAGAAGCTGCCATTGAAAAAATCATCGACGAAAAAGGATTAGCATTATTCTTCTTCGTTGTAACTGATATTTTAAATAGCGATTCTGTAGGATTGGCTCTTGGAAAATCCACAAATGCAGTAGAAAAAGCATACAACGTTCAATTAGTTGACCATAAAGCTTTATTAGAAGGCGTTGTATCCCGGAAGAAACAAATTGTTCCTGTATTAACAGATGTATTTAATCAAATGTAATTCATTTAAAGAATAGAAAAACGCCGTTCCTTTTATTAGGAACGGCGTTTTTCTTTAACACCATGAGGGACTCAACCATTCGCCATCGTTAGCATCAGTTATTTCTTATTAAAGTGATAACTGGAACAAATAATGGTACCTGGGCGAAAAAACAACTACTGGCACAACTGGTATTGAGAGATACAACTCGTGTTACTAGAGATCTTAATGATTCTTGGTTAAAGAGTATATCGACTGATGACCGATGTGCAGTTCCGCAACATTGAAGGGCTTTCTTAAAACCTTCAATATATGCTTTTTCTTGATTAGTTACCAACTGCGAATAGGTTTTACGACTTCTTTGACTCTTTAAACTCTCCTTCTGATTTACTTCCTTGCATCTTGCAATTTTTAGTTTCAATCAGCCACCGAAATAAAAACGGTTTTGTTAAGGAAAGCCCCTGGTCTGTTCATTGAGTGGAACTGACCGATGGTTGAGCCTCTCATGGTGTTACTTCCTTTCTTGGTTATAGTATACCACCATTGTCCAAAGAAAATGGTGTCTAAAGGTTGAAAGGATTGTGACAAAACTATTACAGGAAAAGTTCACCAATTGTTTATATTTAGAAAAGGAGTCATAGGGAACGTTTATCGAATTTTTAAGGTGTACAGTATAGTTCACCTTAAAAAAGGAGATGGTTGTATGTCAGGTCCAGGGATACACCACATTATTGCGAAGGATTTTTTAGAAAAGCAATTGAAAGCCAGGTTTACAGATCCCGCAAGTGTAGCCTTTTGGGATGAAATGGAGAAAGGTAAATTTGCGCCTGCTTATTATTTAGGGGCACAGGGTCCTGATTTTTTGTTTTTTAATGTAAACGATTGGCCATTAGGAGGAGTAATCAAACCACTGGCTCAGATTTATTATGAAGTAGAAGAGTTCATACAGGAATTCATAGAAAAACTTAAAAAGATGATTCCTGAAGAAGTATGGGCTTTGATTGCAACCTTAGAATCTCTGGCTGCTGACGCAGTAGAACGATCTGTACTTCTCTCTGAAATTAGCGCTATATTAACAGATGTGCAAAATAATATAGATGTTTTGAAAAAACTAGTTGAGACAAAGATTGAAGATTACATTGTTAATGCAACGGACTATTTTGAATTCCTCAGCCATCCTCAGCAAGATGGCCAGAAGTTTTCTGAGTGGTGGTGGTTTGATACACTCCACATCAGGCGTTCTGGCAAATTCCTCAAAGAGTTATTTATGAATTCTACCGATAATTCTATGGAAAGAGCCTATGCTTTAGGCTATCTTACCCATTACACAACAGATGTGGTGGGCCACCCTTATGTAAATGCAATTTCTGGGGGCCCTTATCGTACCCATGGACATCGTCATAAAGTGGTAGAAAATCATCATGACGTATGGGCCTACAACCAGTTTAAGGGTGGGGAATTCATCAAGAGTAAATTAGGTGAACAGTATCTTTATAATGGAAAATCAGAAATGCCTGATTCTTTAAAAGAATTTATTTTAAAATGCATCATGAATACCTACTATGATAAAAATGGCCCTCTATATGGAAAAGACATAAAGATTGATGACATTGATGTTTCTTATAAAACCTGGATTCGTTGGTTTATGCACGCAACAGATAGCTTGGATCTTCCTGCACCAAAAGCCTATTCTCTAACAGCGGAAATTAAAGAAGCCTGGGATAAGTTTACGGATAATGTAGGAGACATTGGGAACTGGGTTGGCAACTCCCTTTCTGGACATGGAGGAATTCTTGGATTTTTTGAGGCCCTTGCCGCTTTAATTGCCGGACCTATTTTGCTTGCAGGTGCCCTGGTTGATTTTGTTGCTGGGTCTGTTGCCACATTAGGGGCTGCACCCATGCGCTACTTATTGTCCCTCTCTTATGAAGCCCTTTATAATGCCTTTATGAATTTCCGCCATGGTTTGACTTTAAGTGGTTTTGCTTTTCCGACAGTAGACGGTTTAAACCATTATATGGCCAAGCATATGATGAACACAGGAAGTAATGATTTATTCAATCATAATGCCAATTCATTGCCCAATGGGAAGGCTTATCCAGCTTTAAAAACCAATATCTCTGGCATGAAAAAGGAACAACATCTGGTGTATCCCTTTCCTTTTCCAGTAAATTTGGAAATCGATGAAATAGCAGGATTTCCACCCTCTTATTTTAATAAAACACCAGAGTGGTATATGAATCATCCAAGAAATCGTTTTAGCAGAGGCAATTATGACTATTTCAAAAATTTCAATGAAAGTAGTGGCCTCAATCCAACACCGGACGAAATTAATAATAACTTTAAAACTTTTGCTAGTATGGTGAGTGAAAATGGTTTAGGCAATGCTGTTGATTTTAGTTCTGAACTGTATAAAGAGTTTATCGAATTGGGGGAAAAAGCAGAGTATCCAGACTTTGTCCTTGATTCTGACAGAGGCTTTGCTTTTAAATCCTGGCGAAAAGTAATAGATCCATCATTAATGAATGCACCTCTAAATGACCCTGCTAAAACCAACGTTCCTATAAAGGATAAACCTGGAAAGCCTGAGGATATGGTTCCTAATACCTTAACGGATATTATGGATTCAACTGGAGGTGTGTTGTAATGTTTGATAAAGAGTACATCCAGAAGAAAAGAGAGTCAGCGAAGGAATCAGTAAGAATCTTCAATTCCGATGAAATAAACCGGGCCATGTTAAGAGAGGGTAGGCAGGGTGATGGACCTGGATATGAAGGGGGGACATTCCTTTATATTCGTGCTTATGATGGAGATAAGGGGATAAGGCCCATACCTTCAGGCATAAACTTTTGGTTAAGCCCGGATATTGAGTTATATAAAGAAGGGGTTTTAGTTGATACTACCAATCCCCTAGTTTCCAATACCAATTATACTGTAAAAGTCACAATTACAAACGATGGGGATTTGGATTGCTATTCATGTACTGTGGATCTTTACCTTTGTGATGTATCCATAGGCTTCTCCGTGAATGCTTCCCAAAACCTGGGGGTTTTGAACGCCAGGGTTTTGGCCCATTCCACTACAACTGTGGAATTCCCCTTTACCACGACATCAACTATGAGTGGTCATAAATGTATGTTTGCCAGGGTGTATAGTCTAATAACGAATGACTATCCAGCAGATTTCGTGAATTTCATTACTAATGAAGATCGCCACATTGGCCAACAAAACCTTAATATTGTAAAACAAGGGGAACCCTTTTATTTTCATGTGGATCGGCAATTCCGAATGGAAAAGCAGAAATTTGAAGTTGTGTTAAAACCTGATCCTACCTTGTTTAAAACAAATGTAAATATACAGATGAAATATGTAGAAGCGGTAAGGGAATTTGACACCAGTAAATTTAATTTAATAAGGGAAATAAGGGAACAAATCAAACCGGAAATTATAACGAAACCCGGGATTAATATTAAACCAGGAATAAATTTAAAACCCGGGATTATTGATAAGTTAAATATTGGAAAAACAAGGTTGAATCAAGTATCGAAATTTGAAAATCTAAAGCCCAGAGTGGAACCAACTAGTAAACTTGAGAAAATTTCATATTTAGATCAGGGGAAATGGCTGCATCAGTTTGATTCAGGAATCAATAAAATAAAAGTGGAAGTTCCCATGCTTGATTTAAAGGAAAATGAAGCTGTACCAATGAGTCTTACAGTGAAGGATCCAGAAACAGGTGAGATTATTGGGGGAATTACAGTGCTTGTCGTAGGATGATGGAAAGGGTGCCATAAGGCACCCTTTTTCAACTGAATAGTTAGAATGAAGTGGGAACGTAGCGAAATAATATCAAATAACCGTTCGTTAAAGGTTTAAGTGTAACATCGTTAAGCGTCAAGCGAATCCGTTCGCTTCACCGGATTAACTATAAAAAGTAGTTTTGTGCTCTTTGTTACCCACAAAGATAAGGGTTGCTACACTTCCCAACTCCATTGGTGCCTTAGCACCCATGAAGGTATTGATACCAATACCCTCAAAGCTGCTTAGGCTTCTAAATACTTGCTTGCTAGAGGAACGTCAATTTCAACTGTATAGTTCACCCTGTCAATTTTGCTAGATAACAATTCAACTTGACGGCTTAGTTTATCCGCCTGTTTTTTATATTCAGCAGGGTCAAATAAAGCGATTTGTTCCATAATTGCACCCGAATGGTGATGAACCACATATTCTCTTTTTTTCGTAATGGATAAAGTCATGATCAGGTCAAGCTTGCCCCGTCGTTGTTTTGCTGTTTCAATTCCCCGGGTGATGGATATTTTCTTGCCATCCCATTCAATGTGATTGCTTAAGTTGGCTTGTTGGATGATTTCTTTCAGTTCCAGGATATCTTGTTGAACTTCCGTCAATTCTGTTAATACATCTTCTACGGTTCGTTCATAGGGTGTATACTTTTCCCCTTTAGGAACTTCAATGGTATGTATGGAGTAAAACTCTGTTTGTAAATTGTGTACTTTTTTAATGAGATTGGATAGCAAATTAATTGCCTGTGCTAATGTGATTTTCATAGGAATCGACCCTTTCCTTAAAGCCTTATGTCATATTTTAACATATATTTAAAAAATAAGTTTGCTATTTTTATAGAAAGATGAGGTAAAATATAGTCATTATTTAATAATTAAGGAGTTGGCATGTTTTGGTGAAATCCCTTGTATTAATTGGATTTATGGGAACAGGTAAAACCACGGTGGGACAGGCCATTGCCCAAAAATTACATATCCCCCAGTTGGATCTGGATCATTATATTGTGGAAAAAGAACACAAAGATATTCCAACCATTTTCGCAGACAAAGGGGAAGAGTATTTTCGAAGGATAGAAACGGCTTATTTAAAAGAGGTCCTTTTAGATGGGGTACCCCGGGTGATTACTACTGGGGGAGGAGTAGTTCTTCGCCAGGAAAACCGTGAACTAATGATTGAAAATGGAATCTGTGTGGCCCTTACAGCTAAACCAGAAACCATTATTCACCGGGTGAAAAAAGATAAAAACCGCCCTTTGTTACAAGGAGGGGTAGAGGAACGGGTCCATACCCTACTGAAACAACGGGAAGGGTTGTATGATTTTGCTCCTATCCAACTTGCCACCGATGGTAAGAAAATTAATGAGATTCTTAAGGAATTATGGTCCCATCTGGATTTTCAACAACTACTTCCTTAAAACAGTATGAAGAAAAAAGATACGGGGAATAATAGAGGTAGAAATACGGGAAAGGGGGCATTGTAAACATGTCTTTATCCCAAGATATGATGAAGTATTTAACAGTAAAGATTGTTAAGTCCTTTGACAAACCGCCTGAAGAGCCTGTTAAAAAGAAGAAAGAACAAAAACCAAGCTGGTCTGAACAATGGTTTGGCGTCTTGCCTCTAACGATTAAAACCCTAACTGCGAAAGAAAAGCCGACAATAAAAGAAAAGAAGAAGATTTAAAATCAGCCTATGGAATTATTTCCATAGGCTGATTTTTTCTCCGTCTTCGGGAATTATGATTTGTTTTTCTAATCCCTTTTCTTTCATATAATTCCTCAATTCATTTCGAGTTAATCTGCAGTGATTCCAGGATTCCATATGGATCGGGATGATTTTCGCTGCTGGAGCTGCAAGGCAAACCTGTTCTATATCCTTTTCATCCATTGTGATGGGATCACCTGTTGCGAATCGAGCCCCGCCAGCATTACAAATGATAACGTCGGGTTGGTTTTCTTTTATGGCAGTTTCGACTTCCGGGCACCAGATGGAATCACCTACAATATATAAGGTTTCCTCCTCTTCAGATTTAAGTATATACCCTGAAACAGGCCCCATTTTCTTTCCAATTAAACATGTTCCATGTTGCCCTCCTGTGCGCCGGATTTCAATTCCTTCCCAATGAATAGAATCAGAAATCCCTTCACAATGATTAAACCCTTTGTTTTGTATGACTGTTATATCAGGAGGTTGGCAAAAGAAAGGGATGTCCTTCGGGATTTGGTGAGCGGCTTCTTCATCAAAGTGGTCTCGATGTGTATGGGTAAGAAGGATGGCATCCGATTTGAGAAGGGATGAAAGGTGAAGGGGTAAGGGTAAGTCAACAAGAGGATTTCTTCCCTTGTTGGGTACTAAAGGGACGGAATCCATGACTCCGGAGGTGCTTAACATGGGGTCAATTAAAAATTTTTTTTGATTGTAAGTAAGAAGCAATGTAGCATGGCGAATGAATTGAATTTCCATAAAGAAGCCCCCTTTTCTAACAACTGGAACAATTATACAATGAATCGAATTGTTCATGTAGGTTTTAACAATCTATTAAACTACTTTTAACAAACCTATCAATCCTCCTTCATAATTGTTTTCTATCATATTGATGTAGAAAAAATTTCTGAAGGCAGGGGATTAATGTGTTGAAGAAAGTTGGGGCAACAATTTTAGTTTCTTCTTTATTATTTACAGGTCTTTATGGTTTAGCACCTAAATTGGAAGCGACAGCAAAAGAATCCAATGGAGAGGTAAATAATAAAGAAGAAACTAAAATTGTTGCC
>CALNBV010000276.1 GCA_937874515.1 uncultured Paenibacillaceae bacterium
TCGGCCACATTGGAACTGAGAGACGGTCCAGACTCCTACGGGAGGCAGCAGTGGCAAAATTGGTAACATGATACTTTTCCATAACCCGGTAGACTTCTAGAGGATTAAAAGGACTTCCGTAAAATAAAATCCCCTTACCCAGTAAAAGCGGCCCTATCAAATTGAAATACAAACCATAAGCCCAACCCGGGTCAGCCAGGTTCAAATACACATCCTCTTCCCGCACATCCAGAGCAAATCTCATATAGGCTTCCATTGATGCAAGAGCTTTCACAGGTATTTCTACCCCTTTGGGATTCCCTGTAGTACCTGATGTATATAGTAATCCTACTAAGTCGTCACCCTCTACCAAAGTTGACTTTTCCACAGGGTTCGCTTTTTCTATTTCATCCCAAAAGCCGCCAGCTTCCTTTGACACAACTATCACGTCTACAGGAAAGATCGATAACAATTCTTCTAGTTTAGGACGATTTTTGTCATCGGTAATCACCATTTTCGCACCACTGTCGATCACCCGATGTTTTATTGCCTCAGGGCCAAAGGCTGTAAACAGGGGCAAATATACTGCACCCAGGCGCCAAATCCCCAGGGCGGCAATGACCATCTCCGGGCATTTTGGCAACATAATGCCCACCCGATCCCCTTTTCGAATGCCCATTTCTGCTAAAGCCCCTGCAAACTTAGATGACAGTTCTTTAAGTTGGGCAAAAGTATATTGTGTGTTCTCCCCACTCCCATTCTCGTATATCAGGCCAATGTTCTCAGGGTTTCTGGCATGCATATCGCATAATAACTCAGCAACAGAAATCTCTTTGCCTTCATATTTTGCAATTAAAGATTGAACCTGGTCATTGATACTTACATCGCTCATTGATTTACCCCCTTCAGTCATTGGACATCATTCTGAATTAATCTATCAAACGAAACAAAGGCCTGGCAGCTTCTCCATTTGAATATTTATCACCTAGAAACACCTTATGGCCTAAATGTACCCTTTTCCCGATGATATCCATATTCACTTCCTTTGGATCCCCATTGATTAAATTTCCCATAATCCAAGGACCTTCAACTAGTTCAACCATCACAATGGTATAAGGGGCTTCACTTTCACGGCCTTCTGCTGCAATAAACGAAGTGGTAAAAGTAACAATTTTTCCTTTCCCCTTCATCTCAACCACTTCTGTGTTCGTACTGGCGCATTCCTGGCACACCATTTGGGGTGGGCAGGTCACGGTCTCGCAGTCATTGCATTTTAACCCCAATAACTTATTTTCTTTTAATGACGAACTGTACTCTTTAAAGGTCAGCTTATACTCCAACTCAATCCCTCCTTCATTCATCGGTTTTCTTATTTCGTGGAAAGAATCATATTCACAATAACCCCATCACCGCCAAGGGTATCAACGAGACCCACCTTGGCTCCGTCCACCTGCCTTCCCTGTTCCCCTAATTCTCCTCTGAGTTGGCGTGTAATTTCCGTGACCTGAGAAACCCCTGTTGCTCCAATGGGATGCCCTTTCGCCTTTAATCCCCCGGACATATTAATGGGGATTTTCCCCTCAAGCCGGGTCTCTCCTCGTTCCCAGGCTTCCCCAGCGGTTCCCGGTTCGAAGAATCCTAGTCCTTCTGCTGCAATGAGTGCAGCAATACTAAAACAATCGTGAAGTTCACACACATCGATGTCCTTTGGTGTCAATCCAGCCATTTTATAGGCCTGTTCTGCCGCTAATTCCCTGGCTCTGATTCTCGGCAAATGTTTAGATTGGGAGCTTAACTTCCCAGAAGAAGTTTGGCCCACCCCGGCAAAATAAACAGGTTTATCGGTTAATCTTTTCGCCACTTCTTCTGAAGCAATAACAATGGCAGCCGCTCCATCTGTAAAGGGACAAGCATCTAGCAATTTGATGGGCGTGGTGACCATGGGGCTTTTTAACACGTCTGCAACAGATATTTCCTTATGAAACTGAGCGTTTGGATTTTTCATCCCATAGTAATGGGATTGCACAGATACGGCAGCCATTTGTTCCGTGAGCCGTTCCAGAGGGATGCCATACTCACTGGAATAAAGGTGTGCCAGCAATGCAAAAGCACCTGGGAAAGTAAAGCCTGCAGGATACTCATACCGGCTGTCCCCAAACATGGCAAAGGTACGTGTGGCCAAAGGGGTATCCATGGCCGTTGCTTTTTCCACGCCCCCCACCAGAACAATGTCATAAAAACCAGAGGCCACCCACATAAAAGCATCCCTTACGGCCATACTTCCAGAAGCACAGGCACCTTCGAACCTTGTAGCAGGTACATTAAAACAGCCAATATCATTGGCGAAAAAAGACTGCATCATCCCCTGCCCTTCCGTGAAGTCTCCCAATACGTTGCCTAGAAAAACTGCCTGTACATCTTTTGGCGTTAAATTAGCTTCATTCAAGGCATCCATGGCCACTTCCGACAGCATCTCAACCCCTGTTTTCGGTGAGTTAAACATAAACTTGGAGTGCCCCACACCCACAACTGCTACTTTTCTCATGACTTTCCCCCCTTTTTTGTTTAATCTTGAATTTATCGAGGTGCCATCCGGATGGCACCGTCTAAGCGGATGGTTTCTCCATTCAACATTGGATTTTCAATAATTTGTTGGACCAGCATGGCATATTCATCAGCATGGCCCAAACGAGAAGGGAAAGGCACGGATTTCCCCAGGGAATCACGAACCGCCTCGGGGAGTCCCGCCATCATTGGGGTATTAAATATTCCCGGGGCAATCGCACAAACCCGCACCCCCTCTTCTGCCAGATCCCGTGCCAGGGGCAAGGTCATTCCCGCAATGGCGGCTTTACTTGCAGTATAAGCAGCCTGGCCAATCTGGCCGTCAAAGGCCGCAACAGAAGCCGTATTAATAATGACCCCTTTTCCCCCTTCTTCGTTGATTTCATTGCTTAACATTTTGCTGGCGGCCTGGCGCACCAGATCAAACACCCCGATGAGATTCACATCAATCACTTTTTTAAAAATATCCAAATCGTGGGGTCCCTTTTTTCCCGCAACTTTCATGCCGGCCACAATTCCCGCACAATTGACCACAATATCAATGCTGCCAAATCTCTCAGCGGCTAAATCCATCGCTGCCTCGATGCTTTCTGTTTCTACTATATTTGTCTTAATAAATAGAGCCCTCTCCCCAAACTCTTCTGCAAGTATTGCACCTTTTTCTTCATTGATATCAAGGAGCACCACATTAGTTCCTTCATGCATTAACCTGCGAGCCGTTGCTTCTCCTAAACCGGAAGCTCCCCCGGAAATGACAGCTGTTTTCCCTTGGATAATCATGTATAGATCCCCTCTCTATAATCCTAATCCTTTGCTAATAATGAGTTTCATCACTTCAGAAGTACCCGCATAGATGGTTTCAATTCTTGCATCTGTCCATAGCCGGGAAATTTCATACTCTTTGCAATACCCGTATCCGCCAAACAGTTGTAAACAGCGGGTCGCTACTCTGTTTTCCATCTCGCAAATCCAGTATTTCGCCATACTTACTTCCTGGACGATTTCCTTTCCTTCCATATGTTTCAGAATCAGAGTATCGAGAAAACTTCTCCCCACCTGAATCTCGCTTGCAATTTCCGCCAATGTAAACTGGGTAT
>CALNBV010000277.1 GCA_937874515.1 uncultured Paenibacillaceae bacterium
TTTATACAGGGATGGATATTGGCACTGCAAAGGCGACAATGGAAGAAAGAGCCCAGGTACCCCATCATCTGATTGATATTTGCCATCCTGATGAATCCTTTACGGTGGCTAATTTTCAGGAAAAAACGAAAGAGCTAATTACAGATATTAATAAAAAGGACCGTTTACCCATGATTGTGGGGGGGACTGGTCTATATATTCAATCTGTTTTATATACTTATCATTTTTCCGATGCTGGTGAAGACCCACTCTATCGTGAAAAAATGGAACAATTGGCGTTAAAGGAAGGAAATAATGTTCTCCATTCCCATTTGGCACAGGTTGATCCTCTCACAGCCCAGCGCCTCCATCCTAATGATATAAAACGGGTAATTCGTGCCCTAGAAATTCATCATTTAACAGGGGAAACCATGGTTCAGTTCCAGAAACGCAGTCAACAATCCCCCTATGACTTATTGTTACTTGGATTGAATATGGAACGCAGCCTACTTTATGAACGAATTAACCAGCGGGTGGATCGAATGGTGCAAGAGGGATTAATTGAAGAAGTGGAACAATTGCTTGCTAGAGGGTATAATTGTAATTATCGTTCCATGCAAGCGCTAGGATATAAAGAAATGGTTGCTTATTTACAAGGGGAAATGAATAAAGAAGAAGCCATTGAGTTGATTAAAAAAAGAACCAGAAATTTTGCAAAACGGCAATTAACCTGGTTTAGGAACATGAAAGATGTTGTCTGGTTTGATTTGACACCAGGGTATGAGGATCCAGAAGACCAGTATCTGAGAATTTATCAACTGGTTGCAGGAAAGTTCAGGCAGGCGACGAATATATAAAAAATGATAAAGATATATAGGAGGTATTCTCATGGCTAATACCATTAATATTCAGGACACATTTTTAAACCATTTACGGAAGGAAAATGTTCCTGTGACCATCTATCTCGTCAATGGTTTTCAACTGCGTGGTCTAATTAAAGCCTTTGATAATTTTACGGTTGTCATTGATACGGAAGGAAAACAACAATTGGTGTATAAGCATGCAATCTCTACGTTTATGCCTCAACGTCCGGTTTCATTAGCACCGGATAATGAATAATATAAATAAATCGCCGGGGAAACCCGGCTTTTTTTTATTGCTAAGAAAAAAAGCCCGTTTTTTAAATTAATGGGAAACCATTGGGTTTTTCATACGTATGGTAATACTAAGAAGTATAATTGTTTAAGGAGGTATTTTTCATGGACCGGAAACCATCTGCAATATTAATTCATGCCAGCGCCTTTTTTGCTCCTTTTATTGTTCCTATTATTTTTATCCTGATTGCAACGGAGCGGGGGGTTAAAGACTTAGCTATAGAAGGAATGCTCTTTCATGTGATTATGGGAATAGGTTTTACGATTTCTTCTTTTTTAACCGCAACAATCATTGGAGCAATCATAGGAATTCCTCTTTTCATAGCCCTTGGGATCGTTTATATAGTCTACCCCATTAAAGGCATTATTCGAGCCGTCAATGATGAAGAATTTCATTATCCTGTGGTTTCCCAGTGGGTTAGATAAGTGTAAGGTTCTAAACTTCCAATTAATGCATATACATATAAAGGTTTGAATGCTTTAATTGGAGGGATTGCTATGTATTTAGGTGTGTTTAATTTGGAACAACGCCTTGAACAGATGAAGAAACTTATAAAGGAAAAAAAACGTCTTAAGGAAATGTTAGATGATGATATAAAGGGTATTGAAAGAGATATAAAAAGCCTGGAAGGCATGATTGAGAACCCACGGAAAAAAGTTACTGTTTAAATGCAGGTAAGTTAACATTTATAGGGTCTTATCTGCGAAAAGAAGAAGGTGAGGGCTATAAATCGGCGAGAATTTAGGAGTTATTCCCGGCAAAATCCTGATTTTGTTCTATGGGCCAAACAAACTCCTGAAGTGAAAACCTGGCTAAAAGAAAGTAAAGGAGATTTTCAAATTCTTGTAGACGAATGGGAAAAAACAAAACTTCCTTCTGTGAAAAGAAAACAGACAGTAAAAGCTGTGGCTGATTCTGTGAAAGATGTGCAACAATTTGTGCAACAAGTCCAAACTTTTATAAGCCAGGTTAAACAAATCCATGAACGGGTAAAAACCCTCAAAAGTTAAGCTTTTTGAGGGTTTGTATTTTGCTCCGTTTTTGTCGAATTATAGATAAATATGTCTTATTATACCTTGATTTTTTTACTTGTTAGGTTACAATAAAAACTGATTCACGCGAGGAGAGATCACCGCTTTTTTTAATTCTTCAATGAAAAATCTCAAGAGAACTTGAAGGGGAGATCGAGGTGAAAATTGCAGATTTTTCGGTGAAGAGACCCGTTACAATTGCAATGTTAATGATTGCCATTTGTTTATTCGGATTCGTCTCTTTACCGATGTTAAAAGTAGATTTATTGCCAGAATTAAATTTGCCAGTCTCTGTTGTCGTCACTAATTATGAAGGCGCAGCACCAGGTGAGGTTGAAAAAAGAATTACCAAACCTATTGAAAATGTAGTGGGTACGGTTAGTAATGTGAAGACCATTCAATCTGTGTCTACAACTGGTTCCTCCCAGGTCATTGTGCAATTTGATTGGGGAACAGATATGGACCAGGCTGCCCTGGATTTAAGGGAAAAAGTAGATTTAATCTCTGGAGCCCTTCCTAAAGAAGCTGGTTCACCTACAGTCATGAAGTTAGACCCAAATAGCACACCAATCATCACTCTGGCTCTTTCAGGAAAACAGGATGTAGTTGAACTTAAGAAAACTGCAGAAAACCTGATTAAACCCCGTTTGGAAAGAGTGGTTGGAGTTGCTTCGGTGAATATCACCGGAGGGAAAGAACGCCAGATTAATCTCACAGCGAACCCTGATCAATTAAAGGACAAGGGTATCTCCATTGAACAGATTCAGCAAACCCTCATGTCTCGAAACCTGTCAGGTTCTGCAGGAAGTTTGACCCAGGATGGAAAGAATATAAATATTCAAGTGAATGGCGAGTTTGAAACCATCGATGACTTGAAGAAAGCCCCGATTAATTTGCCTGGAGGGGGAATTATTCCGTTATCTGATGTGGTGACTGTAGAAGATGGGTTTAAAACGGTGACCCAACAAACCTATGTAAATGGAAGCCCAAGTGTTGGAATTAGTATTGTGAAAGCTTCAGGGGCGAATACCGTATCTGTTTCCAATGATGTTTTTAAAGAAATAGAATCTCTTAAACCTTTATTGGCTAAAGATGTACAAGTATCAACCATCTTAGATAACTCCATTTTTATTAAAGATTCCATTAACACGGTTCTGCAACATGCCATTGAAGGGGCTTTATTGGCCATTGTTATTCTTTATTTATTTTTACACAATTTCCGCTCAATGGTTGTCGTCGCTATCGTTATTCCGATTTCCGTCATTTCCACCTTCTCCTTAATGTATTTTACCGGTCAAACCATTAATCTAATTTCTCTTGCTGGATTAACCCTGGGATTAGGTTCCCTTGTGGATTTTGCCGTCGTCGTTTTAGAAAGCATATTCCGCAAACGGCAACAGGGGCTTAAAGCGGATATTGCCGCAATTCTGGGCACAAAAGAAGTGGGTACAGCGGTTATGGCTTCTGCCTTGGCACAAATTGCTGTATTTTTACCTATTGTTTTCGTAAAAGGGTTGGCTTCCGAATTGTTTGCTCCTCTTGCGTTAACTGTTGTTTTCTCTCATATTGCCGCTTTAGTAGCAGCAATTACCCTGGTTCCAATGATGTCTTCTAAATTATTAAAAGGCGAAATCGAAAATGAGGATCAGATTTTACAATCCAACAAAAAGACACCTGTTGTTTGGTTTCAGAAAAAATTCCATCGTTTAAAAGAAAAATATGGACAAATGATTTATTGGTCCTTAAACAATCCGAAAAAAGTCATTTGGTCCTCAATTATCCTTCTTGGAATTTCTATTATTCTTTTCTTTACTCCTTTAGTGGGAAAAGAATTAATGCCAGGCATGGATCAGGGGAATATTTCAATTTCTGTCCAATTGCCAGAAGGTTCTACTCTTGAACAAACGGAAAAAATAACGAGCCAAGTGGAAGGGATTTTAAGCAAATTTCCTGAAAAGCAATTAATCTATACATCTACCGGGAATTCCAGTGCCCTTGGTTCTCAAAGTGTGGCTATGGATCGGGCATCCATCCAATTTAAATTAGTTTCAGGATCAGAACGTTCTCGTTCCACAGAGGAAGTGGTGGAGGATTTACGCAATCAATTAAAGAAAATAACCGGTGCCCAGTTAACTGTTAATGCCACAGATTCAACCAGTATGGGCGGGTCTGCTATTTCAATTTCCATTACAGGGGAAGATTTAGCTACATTGACTGACATCAGTGATGTAGTTGTTGAACTTGTAAAAGGAGTAGAGGGAACTCGTAACGTTGCTTCTTCTTTAGAATCTGTAACAGACGAGTATCAGGTGAAAGTAAATAACGTAATGGCAGCTCAATATGGCTTAAGCACCAATCAAATCATTAGTGCGATTCGTGTTGCTTTTGACGGGCAGGTCGTTACCCAGTTCCGAACAGGAGAAGATCAAATTAATGTTCGCCTCCAGTATCCTTCGGAATTCCGCACCAATAAAAACAATTTAAATGAACTTGTGATTACTCCACCAACAGGGGCGAAGATCCCGGTTTCCATGGTAGCAGAGGTGAAAAAAACCCCAGTTCCTCAACAAATTATGAGATCTAATCAAGCTCGTGAGGTTCAAATTACAGGGGATATTAGCGGACGGAACCTTCAACTAGTAACCAATGACATTAAGCAAAAAATAGCTGGCTTAGAATTGCCAGAAGGTTACTTTGTTAAGGCGGGTGGAGAAACTGAAGAAATGACGGAATCCTTTTCCAGTCTGGGACTAGCTATTATTTTGTCCATCATTCTGGTTTACATGGTCATGGCCAGCCAATTTGAATCCTTATTCCATCCGTTTATTATTATGTTCTCAATCCCTCCTACCTTTATTGGGGTGGTTCTTGGTTTAATCGTAACGGGACAAAGTTTAAGTGTAACTGCCTTAATGGGGTACATCATGCTGATTGGGATTGTGGTGAATAATGCCATTGTGCTTGTGGATTACATTAATACCCTTCGCAAAGAAGGGATGGAGCGTACCGAGGCGATTCTTAAAGCAGGACCCGTTCGCCTTCGTCCTATTTTAATGACTACATTAACAACGGTTTTAGCTATTCTTCCTCTGGCCTTTGGGGGAGGGGAAGGCAGTGAAGGACAGGCACCACTTGCTGTTGTTGTAGCATTTGGATTGACTTTCTCCACATTAATTACCCTAATCCTTGTTCCTGTGGTGTATACTTTATTTGAGGATTGGTTGCTTAAAAAGAAGCATCGTCGATTAGAAAAACGAAATGCGAAGAAAACCCTTTTAGGAGAAAAATAAAGTAAGGGGGAGAAACTCCGTGGGTAACAAATGGATTGGAATCACTGTAGCCGGAATCGTATTGACGACGGCAGCAGTCGGTGGATATAGTTTAGCCAACAAAAGTTTAAAAACTACAACGGTCAGTACCATTCCTGTTTCTATTGTTTCTGCAACCAATGGCTCCCTTTCGAAAGGCCAGATGTTTTCCGGGTTAACGGATACTGTAAAAAAGGTTCCCCTTGCCCCAGTTGTTTCCTCTAAGATTACAAAAGTGTATGTAAAAGTAGGGGATAAGGTTAGCAAAGGACAACCTCTTTTCGCTGTGGATTCTGCTGCCATGCAACAAACCGTCAATCAGGCGAAAGCTGGATTAGATGCCGCAAGGGCAAATCTGGCACAGGCTCTTAAACAACAGGAAGCAATGAACCAACAGAACCAACAACTAACACAACAAGAGTTAAATGCCCAGTACCAGGCAAAGGTAAAGGCAAGGGAAGATGCCATTGCCCGCAAAAATGCCAATGAAAAAGCCTTGCAACAAGCTGCAGTGAATCTCGAACAAGCACAAAAGAAATATGATAATGCCCGAAGCGATTATGAGGTGATAAAAAACCTCCATGCCAATGGTCAGGTTTCTGAGGAATCAGTGGAACAAGCTTTGCAGGAAATGAATCAGGCTGAAAGAGAATTAAATGCCGCAAAGAACGAGTACAATCGGTTAAAGAAAGAACAAGCCCAAATGGTCATTCCGCCAGAGCCGAGTAAACCGGGAACAGCGAATCCTCAATACATTACCCATCCTGGTGTTGAAGCGGCCAGAAAGCAAGTGGCTCAAGCGGAAAATATATATAAACAGGTAATAGCTAGTACAAACCCAGTCGTTACTGCACCTATTTCTGGCACTGTAGAGGCGATTAATGGTGGAGTAGGGAAAATGGCAAGCAATCGTGAGGTATTCATGGTTCTTGGGGATGTTCAGGGATTAAGAGTGGTTATGAATGTTCCTGAATCCCTGATTGATCAATTCCAAAACAATCAGAAAGTAGATATTTTGATTCCATCTACAGAAACCAGATTGCAGGGAATTGTGCAAACCATTCATCCTGTAGATTCGAAAACCAAAAGTTGCCTGGTGGAAATCACTCTTCCAGATAGCAAAGGTTTGAAAGTTGGGCAAGTAGCACAAATCAATGTTCTTCCCAAGGATGCCAAACAAGGAATTGTTATTCCGATTGCCGCTTTATTAACGGAAAATCAAAAGAAGTATGTTTATATTGCTAATGGAGATAAAGCCATTAAAAAATATGTGACGATTACAGAGCAGGACATAGATTATGCTATTATTACCGGTGTAAATGAAGGGGATAAGGTAATTTATAAAGGCTTATCTCTTGTGAACGAGAATGTAAAGATTTCCATAAAATAACGGGTTTATTTTTTCATCATCGGTCACATCCTGTGAGTGGATAGACACAGGAGGGATACATGGATGAAAAAAATGCATGTGATTTTATTAGCGGTCTTTATCTTCACTTTAAATGCCAGTACTCATGTAGCAGCAAATGCTCCGGTGTTCGAGGTAGAACATT
>CALNBV010000278.1 GCA_937874515.1 uncultured Paenibacillaceae bacterium
ATCTGTAAAGGTTTTGCGGGGTAAATCACGATTGATTGCCCTGCCTGCATGGACATATCCTTCTGAATAAACAGTCCCAATACACTCAGGAATCATTCGGTTATACCAGAGAAGATCCCCTTTTAAATTGGATAAATTATAAGCAGGATCTTTACTTAACATCAATGCTACAGTTCCCGTCACGTGAGGAGCAGCCATAGATGTTCCATCACAAAAACCATAAGCACGTTCATAATCCCCATTCTCTCCGGGAATTGTGCTCAGAATATCTACACCAGGTGCAGCGATATCAACAGATTCTGCACCAATGTTAGACCAATAAGGCATGCTTCCGTTGTTATCCATGGCGGCGACAGAAATAACATTTTCCAAATTATAGCTGGCGGGATAGTCAGGGTCCTCTCCATCATTGTTCTTTCCTTCATTTCCGGCAGAAGCGACAATCAGTGCATTACTATTGGCAATTGCACCATACTCAGTATCGCTAAATCCAGTACCGCCACTGGAAATGTTAATCACTTTCACTCCCATGGATTTCGCATAGTTAATGGCCGCAATTTCATCATCAATGGAGCCCCCATCAGATGTTAAATATTTCAAAGGCATAATTTTCACATTAGGTGCTACACCAATGACCCCTGTGTTATTATTGGCTGCCCCGATGGTACCGGCTACATGGGTTCCATGATAATCTTCTTCAGCCGAATCAAAAACTGTATTATCATCGTGGGCAAAATCCCATCCGTTTACATCATCGATGAGCCCGTTTTGATCATTATCTATGCCGTCACCAGGAATTTCCCCAGGATTTGTCCAGATATTATTCTTTAAGTCTGGATGATTGATATCGATCCCAGTATCAATGACCGCAACCACAATATCCGGGCTCCCTTTTGTTACAGACCAGGCATATTCAGCACCAATATCAATTCCAGGTGTTCCTGTTGTGTATACTTTTTGGCCTGTGTTTTTTAAGCCCCATTGTAAAGGGTAATAAGGGTCTGTGACTGCATTACAATTCCTTATATAATTGGGCTCTGCATATTCTATTTGCCCGGATACTTCTAAATCTTTGATTACTTCGTCTATTGATGATGTTTTTGCATCATAGGTTACTAGTTTTGTTGTTGACCGGTCCAAATTCTTCAATTCTTTCAAACTATGTTTTGACCTGGTTTCTCCCAAATTCATAGCATTTCTTCCACTCTTAAACTTGACGATGATTTCCCCTTCTTTATACTTTTTCGTGTGGCTTTGGCTGTCAGCCGTGAAGGCAAAGACGGGGATGTTTGATAGTAATAACCCAATGCTAAATAATGACGCCGCAACTTTTTTGATCATGCTGCGTTTCCCCATAGATGGTTTCCCCTCTCTGTTTTTCTTTTCTAAGGTGTAAAATAAATTTACAATTTTTGATGTAATCTATCAAAAATAAGTTATCGCCATCTACCATTATATACCCCTTTAACAAATGAAGAGAGACGTAAAATATTCCATTAGAAAAGGGATAACCCTGTTGGATTATCCCTTTTTTCTTTATTATTTTACTAAGGCTTTATAAATAACATTGTTTAACATGTAGAAAGCAAAACCGACGAGGAGTCCTACGAGAATCAGAATTGCTTTCGTGATTGCATGAACATCCAGAACATAAATTACATAACTTGTAGCAAGCAACAAAATCAAGCTATTGAAGATTTTGACCTTCATACCTGTCATGTTTTTTGAAACGAGATGAATGAGAATCCAGGCAAAAATAAAGGTGGAAGGCAGAAAAAGAAGCATTAAAATATCCTCAAATAAAGGATGTAAGCTCTCTTCATATTGGGGTATAAAGTTGATCCCACAATAAAGAGTAACAAGCAATACTAGTGAAATCCAAACATAATAAACCCTTTTTTTCATATTCACCCTACCCTATTCCATGAATTTTTTATAAAAACGATACCAATTCAATAGAAATGGCAACCTTTTTCATTTGTGTACGTCTAAGATGCAAGGGGATTTCCTCCTCTGTCTCTGGTTTAATAGATCAATGTCCCCTTTCATTATAGATCTAATTAAACCAATAAAATCCCCTAATTAATAGGGGATTTTTATCTGATATTATTTCATAAGTTTTACATAAAAAAAGACCCGGGAAAACCCCGAGTCTAATCTATAAATCTATCATTCTATTTACTTTTACTTTATATATTTTCCATAGAAACGATACATAATAACCGCTGATTGGGCACGGTCAGCATTGGTTTTCGGGGAGAAGGTGGTTGTTGTTACTCCATTCATTAACCCCTGTTCTACAGCAATGGCAACAGATTCTCTTGCCCATGTATCGATTTGGCCACGGTCTTTAAATTTGCTTAAGGTTCCATTGATATCTTGAGCCTTAATTGATTGTTTCATTTTAATGGCACGAACCATCATAACGGCCATTTCTTGCCGGGTAATGGTACGGTTTGGTTCAAATTTGGTGCTGGATACACCGTTAATAATTTGATATTTGTAAGCTAATGCTACGTCTTTCGCAAACCAATCCGTAGATTTTACATCTGTGAAAGGTTCTGTAGCGGTACCCCGTAGATTTAAGGTTTTCACGATCAATGTAGCAAATTGGGCACGGGTAATATTGTTTTTCGGAGCGTATTTATTGTCACCTACTCCATTAATAATGCCCAAACTTGCCATAGATTCAATGGCTGGTTTTGCCCAGGTTACACTTCCAAGGTCTGTAAAAGTTGTCGTGACAGGTTTTACAGTAAGGGTTGTTCCGGTACTTCTATTCCCTGATTTATCTTTTACATATACGGTAATTTTGGTATTCCCAATTAAGTAGGAAACAGGTACAGAAAAAGCTCCTGTACTAGATGCAGTTGCCTGGCCAATGATTACTCCACCGGTATACACCTGTACAGTGTAACCTGCATTTGTTTTCCCGGTCACTTTTTTTGTATTAATATTAACGCCATTTACTGTAGGTGGTGCCGGAAGAGTCGTGCTTGAACTTTTTACCGTTACTTTTGTTGCAGGGCTAACGTTTCCTGCTTTATCCGTTGCGGTAATAGTTAAGGTAGTTCCTGCTTTCTGCACTGGAATAGCAATGGTAAACTTGCCGGTGGAAGCTACGGTTCCAGTTGCAAGCTGGGTTGTCCCTTTTTTAATGATAATTTTGGCGGCCACTTCTGCCGTTCCTGTAACTGACGTGCTCTTATCGGTCACTGCATTTACCTTAGGGGCAGCAGGAGCTGTCATGTCAGTGGTCAGGGCCTTCCCTGCATTCACCAATCCACCTGTTTTCACTTTGCCTTTTAAGGAAGCAAGAGGGGTGGTTGTTTTCATAAGGTACTCTTTCACTTTGGCAGGGCTTGAAGATGGATATTTACTTAGAACTAAGGCTGCTACACCCGTAACATGAGGGGTAGCCATAGATGTTCCGCTATAATAATCATATTTATTTCCTGGAAGTGTACTCAAAATTCTATGACCAGGAGCTGCCAAATCAGTAGATTCAACCCCATAGTTAGACCATGATGGGAAATTCCCCTGGTTGTCTACTGCAGCCACAGATACAATATTCCCAAGAGTATATGCTGCCGGGTAACTAGGATCAGGTTGATCGTTATTGTTTCCTTCATTTCCTGAAGCCACTACAAAAAGAGCATTGGCATTTTTAATGGCATCATACTCTGCCTGGCTATAGCCATATCCGCCAATAGACATGTTAATGATTTTAACGCCTTTTTTCTTTGCATAGTTAACGGCTTCAACTTCATCGGCAATGCTTCCTGAAGACGCGGAAATAAATTTCAAAGGCATGACTTTTACATTGGGCGCTATCCCTGTAATACCAATGGTATTGCTGGATGCAGCGATGGTTCCCGCTACATGGGTCCCATGGCTATCTTCTGACCCGTCGAAAACGGTTTTATTATTACCGGCAAAGTCAAATCCATTGACGTCATCAATATAGCCGTTGCCATCATTGTCTTTGCCATCATTGGCGATTTCTTTGGTGTTCACCCAAATGCGGGATTTCAAATCAGGATGGCTTATATCCATGCCAGTATCAATAATGCCCACAACAATACTGCTGCTGCCTTTTGTTTTCGACCAGGCTGTCTCTACTTTAATATCAATACCGGGTTTGCCGAGGACTCCTAAAATGGATTGGCCGGTATTCTTCAAACCCCAGAGATTATTATACATAGGGTCAGTAACTGCAGATACTTTTCTCAAATAGTTAGGCTCCGCATATTCTACTTCCCCTGTTTCTTCTAAATCTTGAATGACCTGTTCAATAGAAGATTTGGCATTAAACTCTAGCAACATGGTGCTAGATTCGCCTAAATTTTTTCTTTCTTTCAAACCATGGGTGGTTCTTACTGGACCTAAATTATGTACCGTGCGTCCGCTTTTAAACTTAACAATAACTTCCCCGGCTTTGTACTGCGCGTGACTCTGGGTCGTACTTAATGATCCCTTGGTAAAATCTTTTACCGTTCCACTAGTACTAGACACGTTTGCGGATGCAAACATAGGAAAGCTAGAGAACAACATACTTGAACAAACAACTAGTGATCCGACTTTCCTCCATAAGCTAGTTTTTTTCAATTTTCTTAACCCTCTTTCTCTCCTCACCTTTAATAGATGTATTTTTCTCAACATCTACCATTTTACAATAAATTTAGAGAATTGTTCAAACCCTTTTCAAATTTGTAACTTGCTTATTGCATAATAGGAGAAGGTATAAGTACGGATACGCTTATAAACGGGGTGATGTGATGGGTGTATTTAAAAATAAATACGGTCAAGCACGTTCTGGATGGCTGATTTTTCTTTTGGGAATTTTGATTATCTGTTTCCAACTCCTGCTCGTCATCCCCTTTATGAAGTTTTGGGGAACGAGTTCAGCTTCATCTCCCCTTCAATCCTTTGTCATTGGGATGTCCACGGAACTGGCAATTTTCTTAGGGGTCGTCTTTATGTGGATGTTCGTGCAAAAAAAACGCCTGGGGGCAATTGGTTTGCACGGGAATGGGACGGGATGGAAAGATACGTTCTGGGGTTTAGGGTTAGGCGCCTTGTCCATGCTTGTCATTTTCATTATTTTATTGGGCACCGGGGCCATTCGGGTAGGCAATGGTTGGAAAAGCCCTGATTTTTCCTCGAGCAATCTCGTTTATCTCGGTATTTTTATCATTGTGGGATTTTGCGAAGAGTTTCTCTTCCGGGGATATTTAATGAAGACCCTGGAAGACCGGGGAAATTCAAGATGGTTCATTTATATTCTTTCCTCTATTCTTTTCTCTGTAGCCCATATGGGCAATATGGAAATAAACGCCATTGCTGTGTTAAATATCTTCCTCGTGGGTATTCTCTTTGCTTACATGTTCCGGGTCACAGGATCCCTGTGGATGCCCATCGGTTTTCATATTACCTGGAACTATACCCAGGGAATCGTCTTCGGCTTCCCTGTAAGCGGCAATCCAGTAGACAGTATTTATCACACCCAGATGGTAGTAGGTCAAGAATTGTTATCCGGCGGAGGGTTTGGCCCCGAAGGTGGGATTCTTACCACGATTTTAATTGGTTTGTGTATGATGATTACCTGGATTTATGGAAAAAAAACACAACCGCCTATGGTACAGATGAAATATAAAAAAAACTTAGCGGATGTAAAACAATAATGTGATAAAGGAGTGTGGTTGTGGCCACACTCCTTTTCTTCTTTATCCCCTTTGGTCAGTGAAGCCCGCAAGGGCTTATTGAGGTTCGGCCTCCACACTCCTTATCACCTTTATCCCCTTTAGTCAGTGAAGACCGCAAGGGCTTATCCGCCTATTTAACATCCTTGTCGGTAAAGAAAACTTTGCTATCGTCAAGTCGTTAGACGAAGGCGATAGCCTTAGTTGCACTTATGCAAATAAGGTTTGTAAAAATCTTATCTGCCGAGGAACTGGCACGGTTTGATTCTTTGCATCGACCTCTAACCCCAATTGAAAAAGCGTTGAAAGAAACGATACATAATATTGTCTTCATGGACTTCCTGAACCTCTTGAGCCTCCTGGGCAGGAGACATGGCTGGGCTCCGCACAGGATTCCCACTCATGGTAGCATTCAGGGCTTTCCCTGCGTTTAGCATGCCCCCTGTGCTTACCTTCCAGCTTAAGGAGGATACTGAGGTTGTCGTCTTGAGAAGGGTCTCTTTGATTTGCAATACGCTAGCAGACCTGTTTTTACTTAATAATAAGGCTGCTGTACCTGTTACATAAGGTGCGGCCATAGATGTTCCATTATAATAGCCGTATGTATTGCCCGGTAAGGTGCTAAGAATATTCACCCCAGGTGCAGCAAGGTCCGTACTGGTTGTCCCATAGTTGGACCAATAAGGAACGTTCCCTTGATTATCGATGGCAGCTACGGAGATGATATTAGGCAAATCGTATGCTGCAGGGTAACTGGAAAAATAGCCGTCAATGTTGCTGCTGTTATTCCCGGCAGCTACCACAAATAACGCATTGGTATTTTTTATGACGTCATACTCTGCCTGGCTAAAGGTCCAACCTCCAAGGGACATGTTGATAATTTTCACGCCCTTTGCCTTTGCATAGGCGATGGCCTCCAATACATCGGAGACGTATCCCCCTTCTGCCATAATCTTCAAAGGCATAATTTTCACATTGGGAGCGACACCAGTCACGCCAATGTTATTATTGTTTGCCGCGATGATTCCGGCTACATGGGTACCATGGGCATCTTCGTTACTGGAATAAAAAATAGCGTTATTTTCATCATAGAAATTCCAGCCGTTCACATCATCAATGTAACCATTGCGGTCGTTATCAATGCCGTCACCGGAAATTTCTCCTGGGTTTTTCCAAATTCGATTCCGTAAATCTGGATGACTCATGTCTATCCCTGAATCAATGACACCAACCACAACACTGTTGCTTCCCCTGGTTTGTACCCAGGCTCTTTCTGCGTCAATGTCAATATCAGGAGTTCCATTGATCCCAGAGATGGATTGGCCCCTATTTTCCATCCCCCATTGTTCCCCATACAATGGATCCGTAACAGTAAAGGTTCGTTCATAATTAGGTTCAGCATACTCTACTAACCCAGAACCTAGTAAATCGCTAACCACCTGGTCTATTGTGGATTGCAAATTAAAAGATAGAAGTTTAGTCTGATTCTGAGGAAAATCCATCTTTTCTATTAAATGATGGTTTACTTGTGTTCTATTTAAACTTTCTACACTTTCACCAGTTTTAAATTTAACGAGAATTTCCCCTTCTTTATACTTTCTCTCCTGGACCCTCTTCTTTGTAGTTCCGCTGTCTGCAGCCTCGGAAGAAGCGGAAAAAGGCATGGTTGAAGTAATTAATCCTATGCTAAGGCACAAGACCACCACTTTCATCCAACCAGTGCGTCTATTAAGCATGTAGTTTCCCCCCTCTTTACCTATTAAACCAAAAAAATCCCCTAAATAGCAGGAGATTTTTGTCAATTTTATTACTTTAATAGTGTTTTTTCAGTAATTCTGAAGATAGGGTCCTGGTCATGAAAAGAACCAAAAAAATCCCCTTTAAATAAGGGGGGCCCACACTCCTTATCACCTTTATCCCCTTTGGTCAGTAGTTTACTAGTTAATATAAGATTAACCGTAAGGTCTATATATGGAGATGCTAATGAATCAAATGAGTGCCTTTTTGCGAGCCGATTCAAAGGACATCTGAATAGAGGGCGAAAAAAGCCTTCAACCGTAAAAGAAACTTGCTGGTGCCAAGCAAAGCGAAGGCAACGGCTTAGTTGACTTATGCCGAGAGGAAAGCGTT
>CALNBV010000279.1 GCA_937874515.1 uncultured Paenibacillaceae bacterium
CCTGTAAAAAAAACAAAATCACTATATTTTCCGAGTTAGCGAAATCAGAATCCAAAACATTTTCGTCATAATGCTCACAGTCTTTAAGCCAGCTTTTTGCTAATAATCTGTCACGAAAAATATAAGCATCATCATTATCTAAGTCGCTTAAAACTGTCCAATTTCATTATATCATTAAATAATTTTGTAAACTATTACAGATATAAGGAGTTTATTATTAAAGTATCTTATATAAATAAAAAGACAATCCCTTATCGGATTGCCTTTTTTACATCCTTATATCTTTTTTCCTAAGCACGAACTCTTCTAAAAAAGGTAAAGAGGAAACTTCCCAGAGCTAAAGCGAACATGGTCCATAAACTCGCGGAAATGAAACGGTCCATATTTAACTCACTTGTTGAAACAATCGACTTTTCATTGACAAATTGTGGATCTACTTGTGTCACTTTGCCTGATGGTGTGCTAATTACCAGCTGCAACTGTTCATTTAAAGAAACGTCATAGGTTTCATCAACGGGTACGGTCCCATATATATCACTACCTACTGTATATTGCTTGCCTTTGTATGGAATGACTTGACCCGAACCTAGTACGGTTGTTGTGCGGAAGTTTTCAAAACCATAATCTAATAAACTGATGGTATCATCATATTGCCCCTGGCCAGATTGGGCCTTCATAACCACGGTAATAAACTCCGTACCATCACGCTCTGCAGATGAAACAAGGGTATGGCGGGACTCATCCACATAGCCATTTTTAATCCCTGTAGCCCCAGGATAATTGCCTAACAACTTGTGGTGGTTAATAATCGTTGTTTTCCACTCTTTCCCGTTCCATGGCCTCTTTTTCGTTCCTACCACTTGACGAAACTTGGAATTATCCATGGCATAGGAAGCGATTTTCGCCATATCACTTGCTGTTGTATAGTGATTAGGATCAAATAAGCCATGGGGATTGGTAAAATGGGTCCCTGTTGCACCAAGAGATGAAACAAATTTATTCATCCTCTCGGAGAATTTCTCCACACTTCCATCCATGTGTTCTGCAATGGCGACGGCTGCATCATTGCCAGAGTTCATTAGCAAACCGTAAACCAGATCCTCCATTCGGACCTGCTCCCCCTTAACCAGGTAAACCTGAGTCCCTTCCACATCCTGCGCATTTTTGGAAACTGTTACCATATCATTTAAATTTCCTTGCTCAATTGCAAGAATCCCAGTGGCAATCTTAGTAATACTAGCAGGATAAAGGCGTTCATTCTCATTCTTCTTATAGAGAACCTGGCCAGTTTTCCCATCGATGAGTACTGCAGCCTCACTATTTACCACGGGGTTTTTTTCTGCAAAAACTGTAGCTGGTAAAATACATTGCATAAGCACAATCAGACATAAAACTAGTTTCTTCACAATTCAATCCACCTTACATTTTGTAGTACCTTGAAGTCTATTTTTCTAATGCTTTATACACTTCTTCATCCAATGCTTTTGCTTTAACTGGATCATAGGTTTTCTCAAAAACAGGGACCTGAACAATTTTTGAGCCCCAAAACATACTATCATAAACTCCGGTAATGTCCACTTCGATTTTGGACAGAGGCATAGCCACTCCTTCCATCTTCTCAGACAGAATGCGGCATTCCCCAGTAATAGAATAGACAGTTTCCAATCCTATTAAACATATTGTAATCCGGGGATTCCCTTTTATATTGGTTAATGTTCTGGCTGACGAAGTGACGGAAAAGCGAATTTTATCTGGTGATATAGCTTTCACCCAGGAAATCGCATTAATCACAGGAGTCTGGGTATCAGCATCTAAGGTGCCTAAAAGAATTAGAGGTTCTCCATTAATCAGTTCCATTTGTTCCTCATTTAAAACCGTTGGAACTTCACCTTTTTTCGGCATAGACATTCACTCCTTTTACCAGATTGGTTTACAGACTTTCTTATTATATCATTTTTCAGTAATTATAAACCTTGTAACCTTTGCAAAGGGTAGGATAAAATTAAAAGTAAATCAAAGCGGAAAGTTCGAGGGACAAGAATGGAGACACGATATTCGAGACAAATGCTTTTTCCCGGGATTGGAAAAGAAGGACAGGAGAAATTAGGACAAAAAACAGTAACCATCGTGGGGGCTGGAGCTCTAGGGACTGTCCTTGTTAATCATATGGTTCGAGCAGGTGTAGGCAAGGTTCGTCTTATTGACCGAGATTTTGTGGAGCCAAGCAATTTGCAACGGCAAATGCTCTACGATGAAAATGATGCAAAAAATCATTTGCCTAAAGTAATGGCTGCTTATGAAAAGCTTAAAGTAATTAATAGTGAAGTAATCCTTGAACCAATGATTGAAGATATTACTCCCTTAAATGCCGAATCCCTTTTAACAGATTGCGATTTAATATTAGATGGAACGGACAATTTTCAAATTCGTTTTCTCATTAATGACGTGGCCGTAAAACACGGGATTCCCTGGGTATATGGCGGAGCTGTTAGTTCTAGGGGCATGTTCACCGCCATTCGCCCTCATGAAACCCCATGTCTCCGTTGCCTGTTCCCAGAACCCCCTGAAAATCGGGGAGAAACCTGTGATACAGCAGGAGTAATCGGTCCTATTATTCATATTGTGGCTTCTTATCAAGCTGTAGAAGGGCTAAAGATTCTCTTAGGACAGGAAGCCAATTATAACCCTTATCTGGAACATTTCGAAATCTGGCGGAACCAGCATTTCCAAATGAATATCTCCGATAAAAAACGAAAGGATTGTCCTGCCTGTGGCCATGGAAAATACGAATTCTTAAATCTAACGGGAGAAGAAGATACGATCACTTCTCTTTGTGGCAGAAATAGTGTGCAAATAACCCCAAACAAAGAACGGGAACTAGATTTAACCGAACTAGCAACCCGTTTTAGTCCCCTGGGACAAGTAGAACAAAACCGTTTTCTATTACGTTTCCACATGGGCGAATATACGTTAGTCATATTTAAAAATGGGCGAGTAATGGTCCAGGGAACCGATGACCCTGTATTAGCCCGTTCTTTATACGCAAAATATATTGGAGCATAAACACTTAAAAACAAAAGAAAGAGAGGAGAAAAATACTCCTCTCTTATCTGTTTAATTTGACACCATGCTTCAAGCGATGTCTTCCATCCATGTGTGTTTTTTCAGCAACAATTCTTGAATGCAACGGTGGGATTCATCCTTTGTTTTGAAATACTGTAACAATTCATCGCGAAGTACAGGAACAACCGCCATTGATTGTATTGCCACTGCTTCTTTCATTTCTTGATATAACCAGTGATAAAAATTAAGATCCGTTTCACGGTCTCCACATGCACATTCCTTGTTCATCACATGTTCCTTAAGATTTACATACGCTTTTTCTAGCTCATTTTTAATGGTTGCCATGAGTTCTTTGTTCCAAAACTCATGGTATAGAAGTTCTAAAACTCTTAACCCATGATCATGAGCTAGCATTCCTTTATTGATCGCGGCCATTTCTGCACCTCCTTTAAAAGTGGATTAGTTTGCCCTTCACTTGTAATAGATAAGTGGGCTTATATCTATTTTAATCGATTAATATGATTATGTAAACAAAAATTTCTGAATATTTGAAATTTTATTGTTAGATTATCTTCCAATCCTAAAAAGAGAAAAAAGGGGATAGGCAAAATGCCTATCCCCTTAATAATTTAAATATCCTTTTTTACGGGCTAACCGGTTCATTTCTTTTATTTGCCCAATGGCCCCTTTCATAGCACGGGTAATGTCTTCTGCCAGAAAGATGATTTCCCCTGTGGGACATTGAGCCGACCTCCCAGCCCGTCCCGCAATTTGCACCAGAGAAGCTTCATCAAATATGGGTGCATCGGCTTGAAATACAAGAAGGGAAATTCTCGGGATTGTCACGCCTCTCTCGAGAATTGTGGTTGTCAATAAAACCTGAATTTCTCCTTTTCTTATTGCCATTACCTTTTCTTCGCGAAGGGGATCTGATGCATGTACCATTTCCAATCGTCCATCCCAGTATGGATCCTGTTTTAAAATATACTTTTTAACCTGGGGTAAAGCTTGAACAGATGGAAGAAAGATAAACCCAGGATGTCTTTCATCCCTTAATCTATTTAAAAAAGACTCTAAAACAGGAATCTTATTGATTTCTTTCATTCTTTTTCCCAGTTTAGATTCCAATTGGATTTTTGGAACAGGCAAAGGAAAACCATGATATCGCACCGGGAGTTTATAATGGGGTAAAAAACGGGAATCCTTCCATCCCCTTTTTATCCTTTTCTTTAAACTTTCCCGGGGGGTTGCAGTTAGATAAATAGTCTTGCCTCTTTCCTTACAAGCCCTAGCAACAACATAAGGTAGCATAGGGTCATTATGAAAAGGAAATGCATCAATTTCATCGATAATGACTAAATCAAAACAATGATAAAAACGTAAAGCCTGGTGTGTAGTGGACAAAACGATATCACCATTGCTCCACCTATTTTCACATCCTCCATAAAGGACTGCGATCGCAGTATCCGTAAAAACTTTTTGCAAACGTGGAGCTAATTCTAATACCACATCTCGTCTTGGAGTAGCCCAAAGAACTTTATGTTTTCTTTTTCTAGCCAGGGAGATTAAAGGATAAATGACCTCTGTTTTCCCAGCCCCACACACAGCCCAAAGGAGAAAATCCTTTGTACCAGGTTCCTGATAAAACTCAATTAACTTTTCTAAAGCATCATTCTGAAATTTGGTTAAGGTTGGCAAGTGAATGTTTGTCGTGGAATTCGTATAAAAGGAGGAGGAGTCCCCTTCAATTAAAGGGAAAAGATACAATCTGGTACAACTTCTACACTTCCCCATCAACAGGCATCTTTCACAATAACCGCATTGCTGTTTGCACCTGGCACAAGAAACCCAATGAATATATTGTTTACCAGCCCCACACCGATTGCATTGATCCTTTTCAATTCCTTTTTTTAAAATAACAGGGTAATCATTGGCTAATCGTGTAATCCACTGAAGACACTGGGAACGCATTTTGGCAGTTGGTTCACCATGGTAATCTTCATCCATTTCAATTACTTTATGAACTACTAAAAAGGACAGAAGTTCTTCTTCTAACAAAATCCGACCCTGAAGCAGCTTTAACAATTCTTGAGGATGGATAACCCTAATGCCCCTTAATCCCTAATTAACTCAGGATGGATCATTGGCAAAGGGGTTACCAGAACCCAGGACTCTGGGGAAACATCGTCCATCATGTCATCTGTCACCTTTTGAATGACCAATTCACCGTTCTCATTAATAAATAATTCGACCTGGTCTTCAGGAAAAATCCCTACTTCCCTTAATAAAGCCTCGGGTAAATCAAGATAACCATCTTCGTCAATGCAATACAGGTTTTTCATATCTCTATATTCCTCCTTTATAATGGTAATCCCCTTGCTGCCTGCCCATCCTGTCACGCTATATTTCGCCATAAACCATTTATTTCCTACCTATTTTTTTGTCATTTTAAGGAATTTAGTGTCAATTTTTTGACAAGTTAGAATTTGTTAATTTTGCATGATTTACTTCCTTTTGGGGGATTTCTAAGGGTATATAAAATGGTTACTAATACCCGGTATTTGGAGGAATTTATTCATGGAATGCTTATCTGCTAAAACCCTAGTACGTTCAGTTGCCATGATACTATTTATTTTTTCCATTAGTTTTTTTACACGCTCCACAAGTGCTCATGTAGAATACATCAATCCACAAACCCTAACATCTGAAGATCAAATTAAATCAATCCTACAACAAACCATTATGGAATACATTTATCCCGATCAATTTGAACGACTTGAATTACAAAAATATGAGGGAACTGATAAAAGGAAGGAAGGAAAATATGTAGTCACCCTTTATTTACAAACTTATAAAGGGAAAACCACACGGGATTCCATGAGGTATGTGCTAAAAGAAATTAAAAATACGGGAAAAGCCATTTTCACCATTGGAAACCATAAAATAACGGATATTATTTTTTGTATTAACGGTAAAATCCAAGATCCCTATGGCAATATTAACGACGGATTATGGTTCCAGGTGGAAATTCCAGAAGAGGATATTTATAAAGTAAAAGATTATAATTTAGCCCTTCCTGATTTTGCAAGGCTTATACAGATCCAATATGCTACCAAGGATGCAAGAAAACTGTTCTCAGAGATTAAGATTGAATAAATAATACCAGCCCTATATGAAATAACAACCGATTCCCTTACTATAAGAGAATCGGTTGTTTTCTTTAACTTTATAAACCAATGGGACTAAATACATATTCCAAATCTACATCTAAACCAGCAAATTCCTTGGATATGACCTTGCCTTGTCCTGTCTTAATATCAAACTGTTCATACATTCCTTCATGATTTAAAATGTAAATTGTAATTGAATCTAGCATAGGATTTACGATCCAGTATTCCTTCACACCATATTTCATATAAAGATTAAGCTTTGTAATTAAATCGTGGGATTGATTGGAAGGGCTTAGAATTTCTACAACAAGGGTTGGAACACCCACGTACTTTGTTTCTGTAAAACCCCTTTTGTCACAAATTATGCTGAGATCAGGAATAACAATAATATTCCCTTCAACATCATCCTTTTTTAGTTCTATATCATAAGGTGCAGTAAAAACTTCACAAGGTCCACCTATAAGAAAATTTCCAAATCTCAACAACAAACGGCTAGAAACTCTTTGATGCTTTGTGGATGGGGAGGGAGACATATAAACTACACCATCGATGTACTCTAAAACACTGTCACTTTTTTCCCTCATCTCATAATATTTCTCTAAAGATACAAAGGATTCGTGAGACCTTATCACTTAACATCACCTCGTTACTACCATTTATATCCTACTTTAACCCATTATATCATTACATATATATAAACTGCCTATTCCATAACATAATAAGCACTCAGTCTTAAGAACACCTTCCCCCCAACCTCCATTGCATTCTCCTCAAAATCAAATTTGGGATGATGGTTGGCATAGCAAGTGTTCTCCCCTTCCCCATGGGCGCCAATCATGAAAAAGGCCCCTGGCACTTCTAGCACATAATAAGCAAAATCCTCTGCTGCCATACGGGGTGGGAGTTCCACTAACTGTTCTGTCCCCAACTCTTCCTGGACCAACTTTTTCACAAGAGCCGTCTCTTCTTTATGATTGAATAAAGCGGGATATCCGTGGGTATATTCCAGTTCGTAACCAGCATGGGAGCTTTCACATACCCCTTTCACAATACTGCGGATTTCAGCCTCTATTTTTTCCCGCACTCTAGGATTGAAGGTACGAACCGTTCCTTCGATCCTTGCTTTATCTGCAATAATATTAAAGGCTGTCCCCGCCTGGAATACCCCTACAGTAACCACGGCAGGTTCGAGAGGATCCACCCTGCGGCTTACGATTTGTTGTAGTTCATTGATAATTTGGCTACCAACCACCACAGAATCAACAGTTTCATGGGGTTTGGCTCCATGCCCCCCTTTCCCCTGGATGGTTAACTTAAATACATCTACCGCTGCCATAATAGGACCTTCCTTAATCCCAATTTTTCCAAGGGGAAGGTCTGTAAAAAGATGGGCTCCATAAATGGCATCCACTCCATCTAAGCCACCTGTTGCAATAATGGATGATGCTCCACCAGGCAATTTTTCTTCGGCATGTTGAAAGATAAACTGGACGTTACCTTTTATGTCTTCCTGAAACTCACTTAATACTTTAGCAACACCTAACATGGTTGCTGTATGGCCATCATGTCCGCAGGCATGCATCACACCCTGCACCGTAGATTTATAGCCTACTTCCTTTTCATCTGTTATAGGAAGAGCATCAAAATCTGCCCGAAAAGCAATGGTTTTCCCTTCCTGCTTCCCTTGCAAAACACCAATTACTCCATTCCCCCCAACACCTGTTTTCACAATAAGGCCAAATCCACGCAAAATCTCAGCAATTTTTTCTGCCGTTTTCCCTTCTAGAAAAGAAAGTTCAGGATGTTGATGAAAATGCCTCCTCCAGGAAACCATTTCGGGATAAACTTCTTGTAATCTTTTTAACAATTGTTGAATCAATATTTTTCCCCTCTCTTTCTTCTCTATGATCGGTTACCTAAATAAGGAAACAGGGCTTTTATTCATGTTATAATATTCTAAAGGTTTATAAAACTTATTTGTGTAAAAAAGGGGATGAATTGGTTGGGGGAGACAATAGTTAAAGCAATTCAAGACGATTATCCTGATGATTTTGCCTGGTGTTATGGATGTGGCCGCTTAAATGAAGATGGCCATCACTTCCGCACAGGGTGGGATGGAGAACAAACGAAAACAGTCTATACACCACGCCCAGAACATAAAGCCATACCAGGCTTCGTATATGGGGGGTTAATTGCTTCCTTAATCGATTGCCATGGGACAGGTTCTGCTGCACTGGCATTACATCGTAAAAATGGCCATGAAGTTGGCGATGGGTCTGTACCCCCACGTTTTGTAACCGCTTCATTAAAAGTAGATTTCGTAAAACCTACACCCGATCGTGTCCCATTAATCGCATTGGGTACAGTAACTGAAATCCATCCAAAGAAATGGAAAGTGGATACAGAAGTATTCGCTAATGATACCCTGGTTGCCCGGGGCGAAGTGGTAGCGGTAGTTATGCCAAAAACTTTTACCACAGAATAAAAAAATAATTGACAAGAGAATCTTTTAATAGTACATTAAAAACACACTAATCACACCTAAATAGTATGATTAATTCTAAAATTAAATACCTGCTGACTGGAAAACCAGAGGCACCATAAAACAAAGTTCGTATTTTGTTTTATGCTGCCTCTTTTTTCATAATTATTTTTAACATTAAGGGGAGTGCTAAGATGAGTATTGTTGTAAAAGAAGGCCAAAATCGTTCCGCTCTAGTTCGCGATGGGTTGGATTTTCCGATTATTGATACGGATTTCCATACCATAGAAATCGAACCACTTTTTCTCGATTATTTACATCAGGTTGGGGGACCTGAAATTGTAGAACGGTATAAAGAAGTTAGAAAAGCAGCTCGCACAGCATGGTATAACCAGACCTGGGAAGAAAGACGTGCCAATCGTACTGCCCGCCCACCATGGTGGACCATTCCTACCCATGACACTTTAGATCTGGCCACCTTTGCCTTGCCAAAGTTGCTTCATCAACGCCTTGAAGAAATTGGTACCGACTTTGCCGTTCTTTATCCTAACCTTAGCTTATTTGTTGCTAGTTTAGAAGACGATGAATTACGAAGAGCAGCAGTACGTGCCCTTAATATATATAGTGCTGAGGTTTATGGTGCATACTCTGATCGGATGACACCGATAGCGGTTATTCCATTACATACCCCGGAAGAAGGGATTGAAGAACTTGAATATGCCGTCAATACCTTAGGTTTAAAAGCCATATTGATTGTCGGATATGTACGCCGGCCTATCCCATCCATTGTGGATAAATATCCGGAATTAGCTAGAGAGGCCTACTGGTTAGATTTCTTTGGCATCGATAGCCAGTATGATTATGATCCCTTCTGGGAGAAATGCGTTGAATTAAAAGTAACTCCTACACTACACACTGCTGGAATGGGTTGGACAAGCCGCCGCTCCATCTCCAATTATACGTTCAACCATATTGGCCATTTCGCCTCCGCTTCTGAAGCCCTGGCTAAGTCCCTATTCTTTGGAGGGGTAACAAGAAGATTCCCAACTTTAAAATTTGCCTTTATTGAAGGAGGTGTAAGCTGGGGTGCTAGCCTCTACCCAGATCTTGTCTGGCACTGGGAACGGAGAAATACAGAAAGTCTCCATAAGCTATATAATCCAGGGAACATTGACCATAAACTACTCCGGGAATTGTATGAACAATATGGAGATGAAAGTATTACCCGCCATATAGATCAAATCGGCAATGGCCTAGGTGTTATTAGCAATCACCAACAAGAGTCAGAAGATACCCTTGATGATTGGTCTGCTCTTAACATTACCCGAGCTGAAGATATCCGAGATCTCTTTGTAAATAATTTCTACTTTGGAATTGAAGGAGATGACCCAACAATTGCTTCTGCTTTTAATCGTAAAGAACTTCCTTTTGCAGAACCTTTGAAAGCCTTCCTGGCTTCTGATGCTGGACACTGGGATGTTCCTGTGATCTCTGAAGTTGTCGCTGACGTGCATTCACTGGTAGAACAAGGACGCTTAAGCCCGGAAGATTTTAAATCATTTGTATTTGCTAATCCTGCCAAACTGTATGCCGATAGCAATCCTGATTTCTTTAAAGGAACCGTTGTAGAGAAAGATGTAGAGAAACTATTGAACCGGGGGAAATAGATGAAAAAAAATTTACACACAAGATTAACATCATTGATTTCTCTGGTGATTTTACTCACCTTCATTTTAAGCGGATGCGGTGGCGGCGATCTAACTGCCTCCACTTCTGCAGGAGGGAAAGACAAGGTTTTACGCTTCGCCTATACGAAATCCATCTCACCAGCAAGTCTAGCAAAAGAACGGGGAACCCTTGAGAAAAAATTAAAGGATAAGGGAATAAAATTAGAATGGGTGGAATTTCAAACAGGCCCACAAATGTTTGAAGCCATTCGGGCAAATAGTGTAGACCTCATTAACTCTGGCAATATGCCTGCGGTCTATGCCCAGGCCAATAATACTCCCTTTGTTTATATTGCTGGTGTTAGTGGCCCAAATTTTTCTCTCCTGGTTCCAAAGAATTCCCCCATTAAAAGCCTGAATGACTTACGTGGGAAAAAAGTCGCTTATCCCAAAGGGTCTGTCAGGCTTTTAATG
>CALNBV010000280.1 GCA_937874515.1 uncultured Paenibacillaceae bacterium
GCAATGGAATTTATAAAACGCTCACTTCCCATCTATTCCCATACCCTTGGTTTGGTGCAGGCCAATCCGAAAGAAGATGACATGAATACATTGATTCCATTATGCAAAACCTTTTCCAATCATGGATTTATCCCTCCAATCCGCAATGTGTGGACTCCTCCAATTGTTAATTACCAAAATGATAATCCCCTATTAGAGAAAACACGAAAAATCCAAAATGGGGGCGAATTCACATGGTTAGGTGGGTTTTTAGGTTCGGAGAGGATTTTTGCCCAATATTATCATTTGCATGCAAAAACCACGGGCAATCGGTTGCATAGCCATTCAGATATTGATGAATTCTTCATTGTTTTAGAAGGGAATGGGAATTTAATTACAACCCAAGGGGAGTTCCCGATTAAGAAAGGAGATGTGATGACGAAACCAGGCGGCAGTGGATTATCTACCCAATTTGGGGCAGGTGATGAAGGTTTAACAATTTTGGATATAGAGGTATGGACCCGTCCAGACCAGACTGATGTGGTCTATTATCCAACCCATCAAGAAGTTTTTTTGCGAGGAAGAGGCTTAAACTACGTGATTCCTAAAGACAATGTATTATCTGCTGACGAAATGATGCAAAATTATAGTAAAAATTATCAGCGAGACAAGGCAGGAAAAATGCAATTTAAAGAAGAATGAACGTGAAAGCCTCTGTCCTAAAAGGACAGAGGCTTCTCTATTGTATCTATACTCTTTTTCCACCCAAATACTTAGGGCCCCAATATGAATCATATAAACCATCAATTTTAACACCTTTACTTGTAGCAGAGATAAATCTGCCATTTCCAATATAAATGCCTACATGGCTAACCCCGGAACCGCTGGTGTTAAAAAAAACAAGATCCCCTGGCTTTAAATCCGTTACTTTTATTCCCACATTAAACATAGCTGATGAAGAGCGGGGTAACACTTGGCCATGCTTATTGTAAACATATTGCACAAAACCTGAACAATCAAAGCCTGATGGGCTTTTCCCACCTATGGCATATGGAACACCTATGTATTTTTTAGAAGTTTCAACCACTTCAGACCTGTTGCTTCTCCTTGATTCAATGGAGCGGGAAGCAAGTTGTTCATATTTTTCCCTTCGTTCTTCAGTAACACGTTGTGTACTGGTTGGTGAAGATGGGGCAGGGGCAGGTTTTTCTTTTATTTCTTTTGTGCTAATTATTGTTTGTGTTTCCCTTTTAGCTTGAAGATTGCCTGATGCTGCAACATTGGGAATCGCAGGTAGGATCATATAGGCAATACAAGCTAATATTAGTGTTAAATTACTCCTATATCGCTTCAAAACTGAATCCTCCTTACCTTCTCGTGGTAGTACTAGTATATCAAATGAAAATTGTCGAAATTTGCAGAGTTAATAAAATACGAATTTTTTTTCGTTTTTTGTGTTTGTTTGTGAATCTTTTGTGAACATTTCTTCTAAATTGTTCTGTAATTAAGAAAACGCCCCTGATTAAAATCAGAGACGTTTCCCTCCCATAAATCTAGGAGCCCAGTATGAATCTTCTAAGTGGTCAACTTTGACACCTTTATTAACAGTAGTAGAAATAAATCTTCCATTTCCAATATAAATGCCTACATGGCTAACCCCAGAACCACTGGTGTTAAAGAAAACCAAATCCCCTGACACAAGGTCCTTTACTGCAGTTCCCATTTTAAATTGGTCTGCAGTGGAACGAGGCAATGAAATACCATGTTGTTTAAATACATATTGGATAAAACCAGAACTATCAAAGCCTGCTGGACTTACCCCACCAGGCGCATATGGAGCACCTATGTACTTTTGGGATGTTGCCACAACTAAAGATACATTTTGTATGTTCAATGCAAGAGAAGGGATCGTTTGTTGCCCAGAATTATCAATGTTTTCACGGGTTACCCTTGGAGTGCCTAAAGCATTCGATGAGGATGCTGATCCGCCATTTCCGTTTATATTGCCCGTTTGACTTGTATTCGATTGTTTTATACTTTGATAAATGCCTGATGTAACATTATAAAGCGCAGGTAGGATTAAGATGATACAAGCAATACCAACGATTATTAAAAATGATCTTCTATTAAATTTCAAAACTTTAATCCTCCTTACCTTTTCTATGTAATACTAGTATATCAAAAGAGAAAAAGGTTAAATTGAAAATTATACATCCGATTCTATAATTTTGGTATTTTGTGAATTATTTGTGACAAATCAATCTTAATTTAAGACGATCAATGAGATTCCCACCATTACCAATACAATCCCTACAATGGTTTTCAGGGTAATTCCCTCTTTATTTTTAAACAGCAAAAAACTTACAGGTGTCACAATAACGGGGGTTGAAAGAGTTATAAGATTAGCAATAGAAATAGGAATATAACCCATGGATGCAATAACGAGTATTTGTGCAGAAATGGTAATGACCCCGCTTATCACATGCCTGTCCGATTTGATCTTTTTAACTCTATCCAAAAATTACGGGTATTGTTATTGGTAGCAACATGGAGCAACAAACCCATTGAGGCGCCGATAACCCCCCCAAGGATCGGTTCATTCCACGATTGGATTGCCGCCCCTCTAATCACATTCCCCACTGCATAAGATAGAGAGCTTAATAAAGCAATAATAACCCCAGATTGTAACAATCCTTTCCAAAAGAGGAGATGAGCAGAATCAGTATCTAATCCGCTTGCTGCAACTTCTTTAGTCATAGAACCTTTGGAAACATGGGAAACAAGAAAAAGGCCAAAAAGAATTAGGATAATATTAAGTAAATCTAGCCATCCTAACTTTTCATTCATAAAGAGCCAGGCAATAATGGTTGTAAAGAGGGGATTTGTAATTTGAAAGGCACTGGCTCTTGTGGGGCCTAACTTTTCGATGGTTTCAAAGAAGAGCCAGCGGCCAAGATATGTGCTAAAAAGCCCTGTTAATAAAAAGAGAAAAAAACCTTTCCCATTCCAGTGGATTGGTTGATCCGTAAAAAAGAGTACCTGAATGACAAATAAGAATGAAGCAAATATGACATTTACACCTACTGAGATGAGAAATCCCACATTGAGATTCATGCGATCCGTTGCCAATTTTGTAATAATTATATTCGTAGAAAATAAAACTAAAGCCCCAATGGCCAACAATTCTCCCATTTTAATTCATACTCCCTTAATCGATAGAACTTTATTTAATAATCTCTACTATACCAAACAGTGAAAGAACGGTTTAGTCTAATTTGTACAGTTAATAATTGGCACCTTTAATTTCCAGGCAAGTTCTCTCAATTCACAAAAAATAGATTCAGGTACAGGTACTCCATCTCGTAAACGCCTTTCATATTCCCTTTTCCTTCTTTCCCCCGGGTACAGGATCTCTTCGACCCCTTCTGCTAGGGGAACTTCTTTTAGTTCCTGAATAAATTGTTGGACAAGGGTATTGAATAAGGGCGGTGCCATAAAAGGGGCAATATCCATGAGGATAAAGAAATGGCCCACATTTGCTGGTCCATGATCATCTTCAAACAGGGATTGGACATGGGGACCATAAGCTGCTCCCGTTAAAATACCAGAAAAGATTTCAACAGCCATGGCAAGAAGTGAACCCTTCACACCCCCTACTGGCAACAAAGCACCTTCTAGGGCTTCTTCCGGATTCGTTGTGGGAACCCCTTCTTTATTAATGGCCCAGTGGGTAGGAATAGGTTGTTTTTCTTTCGCTGCCAGCATGATTTTCCCCCGGGAAATGACACTGGTGGACATATCCATAAGAATGGGAGTATCCGTTCCCGTTGGTATGCCCATGGCGATGGGATTAGTTCCGAAAAAGGCCTTCTTTCCACCAAAGGGAACGATCCCCGGGGGTGAATTGGTAAAGGAAATAGATAGTAATCCTTCCGCACATGCCTTTTCACAATAGTAAGAAACTGCCCCCAGATGGTTGCTTCTTTTCACAGCAACGATGGCAACTCCTTTTTCTTTGGCAATCTCTATTCCTTTACCAAGTGCCCTGGACGCTACTACCTGCCCCAACCCATTGTCTCCATCTACAATTAAGATCGAATCTGTGGGATTTTCCACAGAAAGTGTAGGAACAGCATTAATTCGTCCTTCCTGAATTCTTTTGGCATAGACAGACAGACGGCTAATGCCATGGCTATCCACTCCCTGAAGGTTTGCATGAACAATGGCTTCAGCAGCGATTTTGCTGTCCTCTGGTGAAAATCCTAAACTGTGAAAAACCTTTTCGCAAAAAAGAATCAGTTCTTCATATCTATATGTAAGTACCATCCACTCACCCCATTTTTTTCTTCCATCCTATGTATCTGTCCAATGGGTTGTGTGTTTATAGAAAGAAAAAAGGATATTGGGTGATTACAGGATTAGTCACTTTATACCGAAACCGTTAAGAATTTTCCCTACTGTTAAGAAAGGCTTAACAATCGCTCCACTGTAGGAACATCAGCGGGTGCCCAATTAAGAGAGGCTAACTCTTGCAGGGGCACCCATTTTAATTGTGCATGCTCATGAGCCTGGGGTTGTCCCCCCACAATCCATGCTTTATATGTAAGTAAATTAACGATGATATTTTCATACTCATGATTTATGTCTGCTATTTGATCCCCCACTTCAATGGTGCATCCCAATTCTTCCTGGATTTCCCGTACTAATGATTCTTCCGGTTGCTCCCCTTCTTCAATTTTTCCCCCAGGGAACTCCCAATAGTTGCCGTTACTCATTTCTGGAGCCCGCAACGCACACAAAATTTGATTTCGTTCATTGTAGATTACCGCCCCGACTACCTTAACCTTCTTCTTCATATAAATACATCCCCTTACTTAAACAAATGATTATTTTCTCCCTTATTGGAATATATATACCACAATTCAAGCAAAAGGAGATTTTCAATGGTTAAAAGGAATCTATTTTTAACGTTTTTCTCCACAATTATTATAATTGGTGCAGTAATGACTGCTATTTCCTATTCAACACGACTTGATTCACCTGTACTCATTCATGTTCCAATTATTAAGCAAAAACCTGAACTCTATAACGGGTGTGAAGTGACCACTCTCGCCATGCTCCTTAATTGGACAGGTGTTGCTGTAGATAAAATGGACCTTGCAAAGGAAATACAAAAAGATAACACGGAACTAACAAAGGATTTAGATGGCATGATTGTTTCATGGGGGGATCCTAACGAAGGCTTTGTGGGGGATATCACAGGACTGGAAATGGGATATGGAGTTTATCATAAATCCATTGCTTCTCTATTAAATGAATACATGCCCGAAATATCTGTTGACCTTACTGGTACTTCCTTTAAAAAAATACTGAACCATGTGAAAAAGGGTAAACCTGTCGCTGTATGGTGTACTTCTTTTTTCAAACCTACGGAAGATTGGGTCACCTGGGAGGGCCCAAATGGTCCCGTGACAGCCACTTTCGACGAACATTGTGTTCTTCTGGTAGGATTTGACCTTACTAAACAAGTGGTTTATATTAACGACCCGTTAGATGGTTCTCGAGGCAAACCCATCCCTTTGGAGGATTTTAAGAATAGTTGGGAACAGTTAGGGAGCCAGGCTGTATCAATAAAATGAAAAAGACCCCAATAAGGGGCATTTTTCTTGAAAATATATTAACTGCTTGCTTCCATTTTCGGTTCCAATCGTTCCACTTTCTCTTTTTTCTCTACCGGTTCTTCTGCTTTTTCCTTCCCTTTCACTGTGAAATGGTCTTTTTCAATAAGGAAGGAGACCGCCAGGCTTCCAATAATGGCCCAGAAAGGAGCGCTGATATTAAAGAATTTCACCCCAGACATCCCGATAATTAAGGCGAAAAAAGCACCCATTTGGAATTTGTTATTAGAGAAAGCGTTTTTGAGAGAGGTTAAAAGAACTCCTAGCATAGCTAACCCGGCAATTGACACAATAATCACTTTTGGCATGGCTACAACAAAAGGAACCACCAGTGCTGCGAGAAGGCCAAAAGTTGCAAACAATACCCCGTTTACTGCCGATGCCGCATACCGTGTTTCTTTTGGCCCTGTTTCATCAGATGAACAAATGGCTGTCATTGGTCCAGCGATATTAATAGCATGGCCTCCGAAAAATGCAGCAATAGAACCTACTATTGCCCCGGAAATGGTCATGGCATTAATGGGGGGTTTGTACCCCTGTGCCATTAACACACCTGTGGCCTGGGCATTTTCTGTGCCAACAATAAGTAAAGCCAGTGGGATGGAGATAGACACAATGGCATCCAGGCTAAACGATGGCATTACCAGTTGGGGAAGAACAAAGGTGCTTTGAACATTCCCAAGTTGAAACTCTTTGGTAATCAGGGCGATAAATAAAGCGACGATTAATGCTGTTAAAACCGGTGGAATCTTCTTGATGAATCGTGAAGACAAGAGAAAAGCGACAATGGCGGAGCCTGCAATAAGTGGTGATAAGGTTACAGAGGTGACCATTTCCGTAGCGAAACGAATCATGACACCCACAATCATCCCCATTACAATGGGAAGAGGGATCCATTTCATTACTTTTTCGATTAAGCCTGTCAAACCGAGAAGAAAGACAATGATGTTAGCGACTAAAAAAGCGCCGATGACTTCGTTGAAAGAAAAATGTGTTAGGGCACCAGTTACTAGAACCGCCCCGGCAATGGAGTGGGCACCGGAAATAGGTTGGCGATACTTCATTGACAGGTAGATACCCAGCAGCCCGCTAAAAAAATAAACGGCAAATAACCAACTTATGGTTTGCACATGGGTTAATCCCCCGCTGGCTGCGCCCCCGATAATGATGAGGGCAGGTCCTGTACAGCCAAATATGGTGGCAACAGTGCCAGAACTAATGGTATTCACATTGAGGTGCTTATGTACCTTATTCTCCAACATCTTACCCTCCTTCTAGATTAATAGACTAGTTTTCTACTACTCACACTATAAAATATATAGTAATATTATAAATATTTCAATTAATCTAACTATTTCCGTGGATTTATAAATCATTTTTGGGGAGGAGTCGATCCATTGGGTACCATTCGTACATACATAATTATGACGATCATCATGCTATTCTTTGGTTTTAATGTTCCGATCAATAAAATACTTGTTGAGAATCTTCCCCCATTAACGATTACTTCTTTGCGTGTGTTTACAGCTGGAATCATTGTCTTTGCTATGTTGGGATTCATGAAGAAATTGCGTAAGCCTGGTATAAAAGAATGGGCGTATATTATTTTCGGTGGATTGCTATATATTGTTGGCCATCACTTCTATTTATCCACAGGGTTAAGAGAAACAACAGCGACCAATGCAGGCTTAATCTTAGGAATGGGGCCATTGCTTACGGCAATCCTATCAACGATGCTATTAGGTAAAATCCCCACCTTCATTAAAGGACTGGGATTTCTCTTAGGAAGTGTTGGGGTACTTTTCATTGTCTTTTCTGGGGATCGAGGGCTTTCGGGGTTTTCCATCGGGGACATCTATATCTTTCTATCTATACTATCCCAGGCCCTGAGTTTTATAGTAATCAGCAAGGCAGCTAAAACCTTAGATCCCCGGTTATTAACGGGGTACATGCTTGTTTTCGGAAGCATTATCTTGTTTTTCATTAGTTTATGGCGGGAACCTGGTGGTCTGGAAGGGATTTTTCATGCTCCCCTTTATGTTTGGGTCGCTTTTTTCACCTCCGCTGTTTTTTCTACGGCCATAGGTCAGATGGTATATAACTCTGTGATTAAAAAAATAGGGCCTGCAGAGGCCTCAGTTTTCTTAAACTTAAGTACTTTTTTCTCATTGGTTGGTTCCGTTATGCTATTAGGTGAAACCATTCAAATGTACCATCTGGTCGGATTGCTATTCATTGTAGCTGGGGTATTATGTGGGTCTGGAACAATAGAAGAATTGATGCAAAGGCCATTTCAAAGAATGAATATGAGTGAACAACAGGAGGTTCGTGATGAATGAATGATAAAATCGTTATCATTACAGGAGCAAATTCGGGGATTGGGAAAGCAGCAACACTAAAGTTTGCAACAGAAGGATATCGTGTAATTATGGCTTGCCGCAATATGGAGATAAGTAAAGCAGTACAAAAAGAAATTATGGATACTACAAAAAATACCCATATAGATCTAATAGAGCTAGATGTTTCTTCTTTTCATTCTATTCGTACATTTTGTGCAGCTTTTAAAGGGAAATACCCTCATCTGGACATTCTAATCAATAATGCCGCCTACCTAAACCATGGTGAAAAAGAGTATAAACTCAGTCCTGAACATATCGAATTGTCTTTCGCTACGAATACATTCGGTCCTTTTTTGCTGACTAGCTTATTGGTTGATCCCCTGGCAAAATCACAAGACCCTAGAGTGCTTAATGCATGTACTACAAACATCAAACATTTCTTCGACCCTAACAGAAAAATCGAGTTTGATAATTTACGTGGAGAAATGCGGGACACTCGCCCTTATAATGTGTATAAAATGTACGGAGACTCGAAAATGGCGCTACTGATGTTAACCTTCAAAATGGCAGAAGTGCTTAAGAGCAAGGGAATCAAAGTTAATGCCCTGCAAATTAATCGTGTAAAACTATCAAAAGAGACGATTAATAAGATGCATTCTTATTGGAGAATACTGGCATGGGCACAAAATCTCATTAATCCCCTACCATCGGGCATGGCCGATCATTGTTATCACATATGCACCTCGGATCAATTTAAGAATGTTACTGGCCAACTAATCAACCATAAGAGAGAGATTGTTAAACCATCAACTACAGAAAAGGGCTTCACACAATTGAAGAATATATTTGGTTCAAGCAGCTATCCCAGCTATGGTACAAACCCTCAAAATATTGAACTAATATGGAAGTTGAGCACCACCCTCACCAAAACTACGTTTTAATTAAAAATAATAGATTGAAAATTCAATTAATTTGTCATACCATGGAAATAGAAGGAAAAGACGTAACAAATTCCATTTTAGAAGGAGATTGAAAATGACTGTTCAACTTTCTACACCACAACAAGTGATGAAACGCTGGAAGATGCACCGCAATTCTTTGCTTGAACTGGTAGAAGTTTTACCAGAATCATCTGGTTCATGGCGTCCCTGGGATGGTGGGATGACAACCATTGAGCTTGTTTATCACCTTGCCTGGACCCCTGATTTCTTCTTTGCTGCCATTGAGGGTCGGGAAATGAAGGTTCCTCCTGTACCTGCAACACTCAATGAAGCCCGTGAGTTGCTTTTTCGTCTAACTCAGGAACAGGAACAAATTCTTGCTTCTTATACAGAATCCGACTTACAGAGAAATGCCACCATTGACTATTTTAAAGTTACTGAACCAGTAGTAGACGTTCTCCATCGAATCATTGGGCATGAGGCTCATCACAAAGGACAGCTATTGCTATATGCCCGTATGCTTGGTGTAAATACACCATTTTATGTTGATTTAAGTGTATAGATCAAAAATTAGACGTGTGAATTGGCACACGTCTAATTTTATAACTACAGGTCATGGTCCTGATATTTAATTTGAAGCCACATATTGAAGAATCACAGGCTGGTTTTGATCCATGGTGACTTTATATAAACTAATATTTCCTTTTTTTGGTTTAGAAACATCTGCCTGAACCACAAAATTTTCATTTAAAGAAATGGTCCAACGAGTTTCGTTATTCTTCTTTAAAACAATAGCAAGTGTGCCATACTGCTGAATATTGTCCCAGGAAAACAATTCTTTTTGACCATTTTCCGTAACAGTGATTCCTTCTGAACTAGTCTTCACTTCAACATGATTCCGCCCTTGCCATACCCCATGAATCTCTGCTCCTACATAATAATACGAATTGCCTGTTTTACGGTCGCCATATGTACCTATAAATTGCTGAAGGGTACATTTTGTGTTACATAAAGATCCGGTTTCTCAGGATTAATAATTCCATAAGACAAAAATCCAGTGCTTTCATCGATAAAGCCACCATCATAAATTAAACTGGTGTTTCCTGAATCCTTTGTTGCTCGCCAGGTTTTCCCTCCATCATGGGTCAACAAGGCCATAGAATATTCTTGAGACATGGTGCGGTCACCAGAAATAATCACATATCCAAAGTGATTATTTAAGAAATCAACTTTTCTAAATCGAATGGATGGGAAGGATTCCTTTACAACAGCATCCTGCCAGGTTTTTCCCTGATCAAGGGAATAGGTCAATAGGATTTTTTTTGATCCCATGTTCCCCTTCGCATATAAGAAGACAGCACGATTTTCCGTGAGTATATAGCTGCCCTCAATCAATTCTTGTTTGTTCCCTCTGTACTCCCCGTCAAACAATAAATCCTTTTCAATGGGAACCTTTACCCAATCAGTCCCCTTATTGTAAGTAATGTTTAACTGGTTATTTTGTAAAGAATAACTAATTTTTTCATAATTGACTGGCCGTAATGGTTTAGGCTGTTGGGGTTCGTCTGGATGATTCGGCTGATATTGTTTTGGATAGGTCATCTGATCTTGCTTTTGGTAATAGTAGGTGCCAATGCCTAAGGCAACCATCATCAAAACAGAAAGGACTAGGATTATATTTTTCATGAGAAGGTTCTCCTATTTATCAAACTCCATCTTCCAGCTAAAGTACTCATTCTCTGCATTTTTCTCATATTTTAATTTGGCATCAAACTTTTTCCCGTTTTTGCTGGTTAAGCCCTTAACCGTAGCCACTCCATTTTTTAAGAGGGCCTTCACCATGGTTTTCGTAGGTTTTTTCTTCATGGTAGCCAGGAACTTGTCATTTTTCCAAATCACAAATTTACAACCCTTTTTCCAATTGCTGCAGCCAAATCCTTTTTGCCCTTCAATAATCGCATGGCCGCATAAAGGACAGTTTCCTAGCACTTCTGTCGTCTTCTTTTGGCTCGTCACTTCATGAATGGTGATCTCTTGTTCATTTTTAATGGTTTCGACAGATTTAGTAGTAAAGTCAAAGATAAGCTGTAAAAACTGGTCTTTACTATCCTTCTTTTTTTCAATATCAAATAAGGACTTCTCCAGGCGCCCGGTGAACTCCAGATTAAATAAATCCTTAATAGGAAACGTTTCCACAAGGCGTTTCCCTAACTCTGTACACAGCAAGTTTTTGTTTTCCAAAGAAATGTAGCCCACATCTTTTAACTTTTTAATGGTTTCCGCCCGTGTTGCAGGAGTCCCGATGCTAAACCCACTTAAGATGGCATTGACATCTTCCTCGCTGGTACCCTCCCCTTCAAAGTTCTTTCCGCAGGTCTCCATGACCCGAAGCAAAGTTTTCTCCGTATGGTGTTTTGGGGGCTGGGTCACATGGGATGTAATCTCATGTTTTAGTAAATCAACAGGATCATTCACCTGAACCAGTGGCAAAAGGGTATCTTTGGATTGGACCTTCTCTACCTTTTTCCACCCTTCTACCAGCTGTACTTTTCCCTTTGATAGAAATATCCCTTGTAAATTTGCCAGAGGAACTTTGGTTTCAATCCTTGTTTCTTCAACTTCTGCCACAGGCATAAACTGCATAAT
>CALNBV010000281.1 GCA_937874515.1 uncultured Paenibacillaceae bacterium
CCTTGAGCATAATCGCCAGTATGAAGCTGTTCCGCCTTTAGAAAAGGAAATGGAGGCTATTCAAGAAGAACTAGACTCTATTCCTATTGTGGAAGAGTTTAAACAAACACAGCAGGAAATTGATGAATTGCTGCAATTAGTATCCAACATCATTGGGAATACCTTATCGAGAAAAGTGATTGTCTCTACAGGGGGAGACCCATTATATAATGATACTGGATATGAAAAAGCCATTCCGCCGAATTCTTGCGCGAATCACAAACATTCATAAATAAAGAAAAAAGGACGGAAGAAATAAAAATTTCTTCTGTCTTTTTCTTTTTTTGCACCCGTGACGAAAGCCCTGCATACAATTGTACAGAAACGTTGTATGGAGGTGGTAACAAACCATGTCAGATAAAGACTATCAAGTCCGGGAAATCCTAACAAAAGCGGTATGTGGGAAAGGCCGAAAATTTTCTCAAGCAACCCATACCGTAACCCCTAATAACAAAACAGCGACAATCCTGGGTGCGTGGGTCATTAATCACACTTATCGCGCAGATCTTGTGGGAGAAACTGTAGAAGTATACGGGTCCTATGAAATGAATATATGGTACTCCTATAATAACAATACGGAAACAACCGTTTTAAAAGAAACAGTAAAATTCGTAGATGTGATTCCTCTTTCATATTATGACAGCAATTGCAAAGGGGATATTGAAGTTACAGCAAATGCCTCCCAAGAGCCCAGTTGCATTGAAGCACAGGTCACAGGATCCGGCAAAATTGTAGTGACTGTGGAAAGAGAATACACAGTAGAAGTCCTCGGGGAAACCAAACTTTGTGTCGTTGTAACAGACGCCTGCGATTATGATTACAAATATGACTCCTATGTAGATTTTGATGAATTAACAGATTTCGAAGATTTAGACCCAGGAATCATGGGGGGATAAGGGAACACCCTTCCTTTGTCTAACGGGAGGTTGGCCTCCCTTTTTCTTTTTTTTCAGCAGTTAGGTAAGGACACCGAAGATTTCTTCTGTGCCTCAAGAAATAGAAAGGAAGCGTACGTATGTCATGTTTCCTATTGTATCCTAATGATACAGATCAAGAAAAAAATATCGAGTGGATCCGGTCTTTTTTTCCAATGGAAGCAGGTTCTAAGCTTCCCTTTTCCCTTCCCTCATTGGTGATTCAGTGGGGGAATGGGGGATTATCAGGAAATCAGAGAGGGACTGTGGTTTTAAATGGGGCTGAAGCATACCAATGTGCAACTCGTCCTGTTTATCGTGACCGTATTTTATCCTTAAATGGAATTCCAGTTGCTTCAGTCATGAAACAGGATGGAGAAACGCCTACCCTTCGACGTTACTTCGCTTTTGTGTTTCAACAGGATGTACTGGGGCTTTTTCGTTCTAATGGGAATCAAATTTGGATGCATCATCGTCCAACAAATTTTAAAGAGGATTATGAAGAAGTGGAACAGGACCTGAAAAATCGGGAAATCCGCAAAGTGGTCCATTATGCCATTCGTACCATTTATGCTTTAGGCCTAGATTTTGGCGGTGTGTTTATAGGGGTAAATCAGCAGGGGAGGATGAGAATTCTTGAGGTTCGTCCTGTCGTCAACCTTAATGAAGTTCTCGCCCGCCGTTTTGTGAAAAGTGTGCAACGCTTTATCAAAACCTATTTTATTCTTCATCCTGAACAAGTTATGCTAGGCGCTGACCCGGAATTTGTCCTAAAAGATGATAAAGGTGAACCTGTTATGGCATCTTCTTTTTTCCCACGGCGGGGAATGGTAGGGTGTGACCAGGTTGTCTTACGAACGGATGCAACCCAGTCTAAACTGCCACTCGCAGAGCTTCGCCCACCTCCATCTGTTGAACCAGAAAAACTATTTAAGAATATATATGTCGCCATGGTATTAGGGGCGAGAAAAATCAATAATCCTGATATTCACTGGTTAGCTGGAGGGATGCCTCTTGAAGGCTACCCCATTGGAGGGCATCTTCATTTTAGCCGCATCGAATTGAATTCCCAATTTTTGCGTATTCTCGATAATTACCTGGCTCTTCCCTTGTCTATTTTAGAAAGTGAACAATCCCGTAAACGGCGGCCAAAATATGGCTACTTAGGGGATTTTCGCAGACAATTCCATGGGGGATTTGAATATCGCACCTTGCCTAGTTGGTTAGTTTCTCCGGTGGTCACCCGTGGGGTGATTGCCATGGCTAAATTATTGGCTCTCCATTATAAAAATTTACGTAAACTTCCCTTGCAAGAAGTAAATGTCCAAGAAGGTTTTTATCATGGGAAAAAGGATGAATTGCTGCAACTTTTGCCAAAATTGTGGCGAGACTTGGAAGCTCTCCCTTCGTACTATCGATATGCCAAGTTCTTAAATCCCTTTAAACAGGTGCTCCTTGAAGGAGTTGAATGGGATGAAAATGAGGACATTCGCATAGGGTGGAAGTTACCCGATTCCATAGGTATGCTATAATAATTCAAGGAAAAGAAATGGGAGAGAAGAGAATGGCCAAATACACTCCAATGATCCAACAATATTTAGAAATTAAAGCACGGTACGCCGATGCTTTCCTTTTTTTTCGCTTAGGCGATTTTTACGAACTTTTCTTTGAAGATGCCATTAAAGCGTCCAGGGAGTTAGAAATTACTTTAACGGGCCGAGATGGTGGGGTTGCAGAAAAGATCCCCATGTGTGGGGTGCCCCACCACTCAGCTGATACGTATATTTCTCGTTTAATTGAAAAAGGGTATCGAGTTGCTATTTGTGAACAGGTGGAAGATCCGAAACAGGCCAAAGGTGTGGTCCGCAGGGAAGTTACCCGGGTGATGACACCGGGTACTATTTTGGATGGCAGTTTATTAACGGATAAAGAAAATAATTATTTATTGGCTTTTTATGAACGACATAATCGGGCTGCTCTGGCTGCCTGTGATATATCCACAGGGGAATTTTACGCCACGGAAATGCCAGGTGAAGGGTCAAGACTGTTAGATGAAATTTTACAGTATAACCCATCGGAATTGATTTGGATTCGTGGCGATGAGACAGAAACAACCCATTGGGTTGAGAAGTTCGCTTTGTATGGTATTTTTGTGAGTGAACGCCCTGTATCAGAACCACTGGGAGAACCAGAACAGTTGCTTCAATCCTGGTTTGCTTCGATTACAAATGATAAACAATGTACCCCTGAGATGGTGTGTGCCATAAAAGGGTTATTAAATTATCTGGAAGAAACCCAGAAGCGGTCCATGGTCCATTTGAACCGGATTCACCTTTATGAAGGGCAAAAGTATATGATGTTGGACCAGTTTACCCGACGTAACCTGGAATTGACTGAAACCATTCGGGATAAGGGGAAAAAGGGATCCTTGCTCTGGCTTTTGGACAGGACGGTAACGGCCATGGGTGGAAGACTTCTTCGTCGCTGGGTAGACAAGCCTTTATTGTCCCGCCAAGAAATCGAGAAGCGCCAGGAGGCTGTACAAACTCTGGTAGACCACTGGTTGGGGCGGGATGACCTTTGCCGCTGGTTAGATGAAGTGTATGATTTGGAGCGATTAGGCTCCCGTATTTCCTTTGGGACGGCAAATGCCCGGGACTTGGTGCAATTAAAATTATCCTTACAGGCCATCCCCCATCTGAAAGAGTCCCTATTGGCCCTGGAAGGCCGTTCTAAATCCCTTCATCAGTTGGCCCTGGAAATGGATGAATGCAGAGATGTAGCAGAAATCATCGACAAAGGGATTGTAGATGATCCCCCTCTCGCTATAAAAGAAGGGGGACTGATTAAAGAAGGGTATAATGGGTACCTGGATCAATTAAAAAAGGCAGGTACAGAGGGGAAACAATGGATTGCCAACCTGGAAAAAAGAGAACGGGAAGCTACAGGCATCCGCTCTTTGAAAGTGGGATATAACAAGATATTTGGCTATTACATAGAGGTGACGAAGGCGAACTTATCAACCTTGCCTGAAGGTCGTTATGAACGGAAGCAGACCCTAAGCAATGCAGAGCGGTTTGTCACACCTGAATTAAAGGAGAAAGAATCCTTAATTTTAGAAGCAGAAGAAAAACGAACAGAATTGGAATATGAATTGTTTGTGGAAATCCGGGATCAGGTTGCAAGGGAAGTGCAACGGATTCAGAAGTTAGCTGAAAGGGTAGCGGCTGTGGATGTACTCCAATCCTTTGCAGACTTAGCTCAGGAAAAACAATATGTTTGTCCAGTTATCGTGGATGATGGCCCCATTGCCATTGTGGAAGGGCGCCATCCTGTGGTCGAGGCTGTATTGGTGGGAGAACCCTTTGTGCCCAACAATACGGGCCTTGAACCAGAAAAACAGCAAATTATTTTGATTACAGGCCCGAATATGGCTGGGAAAAGCACATACATGCGGCAAGTGGCCCTCATGGTTCTCATGGCGCAAATCGGATCTTTTATTCCCGCTCAAGAAGCGAAGATTACCCCTGTGGATCGGATTTTCACTCGCATCGGTGCTGCCGATGATTTAACGGGGGGCCAGAGTACGTTTATGGTGGAAATGAAAGAGATTGAAGTGACGTTGAAAAACGCCACCCCAGGGAGCCTTGTCATTATCGATGAACTAGGCCGGGGGACCTCTACCGCTGAAGGAATGAGCATTGCCCAGGCTGTTATTGAATATCTACATGATGAAATTGGGTGCAAAACCCTGGTTTCTACTCACTATCATGAGTTGTCCCACCTGGAGGAGAACTTAACCCGTTTGAAAAACTATCATATGGCCGTTAATGAAGTAAAGGATACGGTTATTTTTTTAAGGAAGTTAATTGAGGGCCCTGCGGATAAAAGCTATGGCATTTATTGTGCGGAAATTGCTGGATTGCCGAATAAAATTATTGTCCGCGCCCACCAGTTATTGTCTGAATTAACCCAGAATCAAGGGGTTGGACAAGCTTCTTTGCCCCTTGTTGTGCAGGAAACGGCTTCTACTCAAGCAGACCAACTTGATTTATTTGGGGAACTGGAAGAGAAACCGCTAAAAGCCAGCAAGGGCCATGGAAAAGAAGATAAGATTCTCAAAAAGCTAAAAGAAGCGGATTTAATTAACATGACGCCCCTTGAGGCCATGAATTTCCTTTTTGCATTAAAGAAACAAATATAATTTTTTCAAGGGGGAGATACCAGTGACAACCATAGGGATTATGGATGAACACCTTGCCAACTTAATCGCAGCAGGGGAAGTGGTAGAGAGACCCTCCTCTGTTGTAAAAGAGT